>JAETUM010000054.1 GCA_021768625.1 Candidatus Stoquefichus sp.
ACGTAATAATTCAAGAGAATGTACTCTTCCTGACTCTTTTAATTTTTCTAGTAAATCTACCTCTAATTTTTCTAGTAAATCTGCATCTAGTGTCTCCATATCTATTCCTCCTTATTTTTTTCAATCGTAGATCGTGCCATAGATTCCACTACTTCCCAATACATACCTTCAACTTGATAATCAATAACAATAGGAAATCCAAAAACCTCTTTTCCACCATCTATAAAATGAAATACTATTCTTGTGTTTTCAGCGCAGAGAAAATCATACAAATTTTTAGACATTATGATCTTAATTTTTGAACGTGCTCCCTCAATCCTGTTTATTATCGCTAATGCTCTATATAATTCTTCAATCACGTTGTTGTAGTCCATTTTTAAGTTTCTCTTTCTGCTTTTGTAATTTATCTATTGCATTTATACATAAGCTTAAGTCCTCTTCACCTAACATATATGCCAGCTTTAACGTATTTAATAAGTCAGCATTAAATACTCCTATAGATTTTGATATATAACAAATTAAGGCATTTATTTCTTCAACTGTTAATTGATAATCAATTCTTTTCTTGTAATCATCAAGAATAAAATGTATTGCCTCATATGCTTCTTTGTTCCAAACTGGATCATCATACTCACATATTAAATTACCATCTACCCATGATTTTAAATTTTCATAATGTTTTTGTTGTTCGTATTGTTCACTTTCGTTCACAATCTCATAAGTCTTTTCAAATATATCAGGTTTGCAAGGATAGAATTCTCCATTTACACCCTTTATTATGTAATCACCAATACTTGCCTTGTGTTCACCTTCAAGAGTTTTTATCATCAATGTACCTAATCGACAAGCTCCATTTTCAAACTTTATGTAGAAGTTCTTCCCACTTGTTTTCACTTCCCATTGATTTTCAACATTTAAATCTTCCAGATGATTGTATATTTCAACAACATTTTTTCCATTCCATTGAACAGCTTCTACAATTACAGGTTTCTTTCTAGCTTTCATTTTTCATCACCCTCAACTTATGAGAAAGTTGTCTTAATTCAAATTCATATTGTTTACGACCTATTGATTCTTTATCATTTTCTAAATCATCAAGCTCTCTACGAATTAGATCGCTTAAAATATCTATATCAATTCTGTCTAATTTATTCATCATCTTTCGTCTCCTTATAGATAATTGGAAAGTTTTGTGGTGATATTGGCATACAATCACAAATAGCTTTAATTTTACAATCTTCACAATCATTTTCTCTGTGTACATGGCAATATACTTCTATTGCTTTTAAAGAAGCATATTCATCAATATTGTCCGTTTTAATCATACTTGCTTAACTTCCTTTCTATAGAATCTGTTTTCTTCAAAATCAAACCACATATTATGAGAAACATCACATGGATCACAAAAATAATCTTCATAAGGATATATTATATCTTCTCTTATATCTTCAATTTTCAAATACATTTCATATACATTATCCCAAACCCACATACCTTCATGAAGCTCTTCAAACTTGAGAGGTGGATTGTCAAAGTGTTCTTTGATAAGTTGTTTAATAACTGCATATTCTTCTGGTTGCTCTGTTTCTAATAAAACTGGGGCACCATCTTCATATTCACCCAAGTCATTTAAAATAAATAATGCTTTTTCACATTCTTCTTTAGTCAACATCATATCCACCTCTTTCCGCAATCTCTACATTCATAAACAAGTTTGTCTACATACATATCAATGAAGATACAATCCATTATGCCATTACAATCAGGGCATTTTGGTTTAAATATTTTTTCAATTATTTTAGTTAAACTCATTAAATCCACCCCAATTCTTCACACTGTTTGTTGATTGCTTCTAACAATTCTTTACAAATTGAACAACCACCAACATTTTTATAGCGTTCTTCTTCAAAATCCCAATAATAAAGATTTCCATAAAAAACATCATCAAAGAAAGAAATCTTTATTTTAACATAATCATCAAATACCCGTTCATAGCAAATTTGTATTGATTTTTTATGTTGTAAATTAATAGCAACTGTTTGTTTAAAACCCAATTTTTCAAACATCTTTTCTGCTGTCATTCTTATATCCACTCCTGTTTTAAAGTAAAATTCATTGTTCCATATTTATTCTTTTTTAAATAATGATAAGCATATCCAAATAATGCACAAATTAAATAATTATAATAATATTTAAATGGTTGACCTTGGCAACATACCACTACACAAAATTTATAATCTTTTCTTTTCATTCTTCCTCACTCCAATCTTTGTCCACAATAATGACAATAAGCACTGTCAAACAATCTAGTTTCTAATCTTAATTTACAGCTAGGACAATATAATCCATCATCTTCTAAAACAACTGGCTTAGGTGTTGTTCTTTCAATTAATTCTTTGTATTTTTTATCAACTTTTTTAAGACAATCACAACTAAAGCTATCACTTTTTCTAGAAGTAAGACCTGTAATAAATACCAAATTAGAATTGAATTTAATATGCATAACTTCCCAAAACTCAAACTCTCTTGTTATTGCTTCAACAGAATCACATAATATAACAATATCTCCTATCTCTAATTTGCTTTTATTTATATCAAATCCTATATTTTCATTCATTTTAATTCACTCCTCCCATAAAACCTTAACATTTCTTAACATTTATACGCTTTATCTTCGCTTTGACCGAACAAATCACCGCACTCCGTCAAGCATATGATCAGCTTCTCATCACTGCTAAAATGCCTCTCAACATGGACCTCATTGACTTGTGTATCATCCTTGTAAGCGACATCATTCAACGCATCAAGAACAACCTTGATCACATTGTCAATGTCAGGTTTATTCTTTGGAGCCTGCTCGTTATTTAATTTAATAGTTCTATTTCTTTTAGTATCGCTCTTGTTAGGAGCGAAACACACATAGATGGATATTCGTATACTTTTTAAGGAAACGTAGCGAGAAAGCCTCAAATAAGCATTTTTGATAGCTTTCTCATATGCTACGGTGTTTTTATCTGTATATGTATGTCCATTCCTCATGAAACGAGGACGTCCTTTTCCTCTTACCTTTCCAGGAACTTCAAATATGATCTGGCCATTAAGCCATTGGGTCATCATAGTCATATGTACTTTCTATTTCCTCTTTAGAGCCTTTTTGAGCGTTGTTTTGTTCAATGGGTTCAATTATACCTATTTTGCTATTTTCAACGTTAGAACCTTGTTCTATAGCTTCTAGTTTTAGTTGTGTTGAATCTTCTGCGTCTGGAATAACAATACTTCCTGTCATAATCAAGTATATTGTACAATTCTCATCATCACCCTTGAAAATCAAACTATCACCGCTACTATATACATCACATTGTAAAAACATCTTCAGATATGATATATCATCATCTTTAATCCATTTATTTGATGTAGCAGCAATTTTCGAGATTTTGTGATCATAATCTTTTTCCATTTCTAGTAGCCATTGCTTAGAATTGATTCTGTTACTAATAAAATCTAGTGTTCCATAATATAGTAATTGCGTATCATCTGTAACATCACATTGAATAACATCAAGTACGAACGATTTATTTGGAAGTTGTTTGAGTTCATAGAAATATGTCTCAAAATCATATGCATCTACAAGTGTTTCATCATTAGCCTTTGAGATGAATACACCACAATATCCTAATGTATGGAAATATAAAGAGTTATTATTACCACATATTGTTGTTCTTTCATCAGTCTTTCCAAAAATCTTATTTACTACATCTAACAACTTATACAGCTGCTTCTCTTCTCTTGTTATTTTCATTGTTTATCCCTTCTTTGATTGTATTTTTTATGTTCATTAATTTTCATATCCATCCATGACTTGCGACGATAATCTTCTATTCCTGCTAATACATCAGGACTGTAATATATTTCACCACGACTATGTAATGTCTGCTTTTTTAGAAGTTCTTCAGAGAGATTTTTTATATCTTCTCTATTTGGATATGCTTTTAAAAAAGCTATTAAATTATTTGCTTCGTCTTTGTTTATATATTTGAACTGTATAAGTTCATCACTATATCTTACAAAAATGATATAAACCCCTGATTGTGTAACTTTTGTTTCAACTTTGAATTGAGACTCAAGTTCTTTTAAAATAGCTTGAGGTGTTGGTGGATAGTCCTCTTTCTTTGAAAATGAAACTATTGCTCTTTTGATATCTTCTATCGAGTTATCTCCAAGCATTTCTGACCACACTTCAAAGGTTATATTGTTTTTAACAAATTTCTTTGTATGTGGATACATAATTTTTATATAATCCATGATTTCATAAATTTGTGATTTTCCTAAAATATAAATCACTCCTTTCAATACAACACACAGACACAAAATACACTTTTTTTGAATGTCACTACTATCTAACATATATAGCAAAACTTGTGCTGTGTGACTGTTCTTTATGTTCTTATTGTTCTTTATGTTCTTATATATATAGATAAGGTAGCTAAATTATTTTGCTACGGTATCAAAGTTTTTTTGCTACGCTAGCTAAATTATTTTGCTACGGTATCAAAGTTTTTTTGCTACGCTATCACTGATATTTTTCATAATTAAGTATTTTTATGTATGTTTTTTGATGATCTGTCCAATAGTCAATAATCTTTTTTTCCTTTAGGAATTTTAAACATTTTGTAACTGTTGGATTTGACATATTGCACACATCCATCATTTGAGGATAAGTCGTTTCAAACTCTCCAGATTTGTAATTATTTCTTTTATCTTTAATTTCAAATCCAGCATTGAACAAGCAAAAGCAGAACAACTGCCATGCTTTTGCGTTTTTGAAAATATCATCTTGCATACTTTTTCGCCAAAGCTTCACGTATCCAGTTGTATCTACTTTTTTCAACTCCTATCCCTCCAAAACGTCTTTTAATTTTTTTCTTAAAGGTTTCATAAACTTGTATGGAAACTTATTTTTCTCTAAATATTCAAAATATTTAACTGTATTACTAAACCCATTCATACCACTGAATGTAGAGTGAGAATATGGTGTAAAGATAATCCTTTCAAGAGCTTCAATTACATTTCCATCTTTGATTGTTCTGTCAGCTGTACCAATACACATCAAATTTTGAGTAAGTTCGTTTGGCATTGGATATTCAAACAGTTCAGTCTCTTCAGCTTTATAACTTTTATATGCATAACACTCTATTCGCTCTATTTTTTCATTGTAAATTTGTACAATATATATAGCATTTGGAAAATTGATTTTATATGTTTCAATCTTATCTCCTGAAGAATATGTAACTATCTTCTTTGACCCTTCCTGCTTGACAACCACATAATGTTCATCAATTGCTATAATCTGTTGATCAAGAAGTTTTAGTTTCTTAACATGATGATTAGTATCTTTTTTAAGAGTATTATTGATAAGTTCGACATATTTATCTGAATCCATCTTTTTAAAGATTGTTTCATTCTCATTTTCTTTGTAGGCAAGTTCTACATAATCATTCACAGAATTTATTCTTGCTATAATCTCTTTCATAGAATAACTTCCCCTTTCGGTGCGCAATGCTCTTTCATAATCCTATTGAAGAATATATAATGATTACTTGCATTGTCGCTTTCTTCCTGATAAAGCTCAAAATTTAAAATTCTAAAAGCGTTGTCTAACCCTCGCCCTATTTCATTTTGATTTGTAATACCAAGAGTATCTCTCATTTCTTCAATGCCTGTATATATCTTTTCTAAATCTATGCAATCACCATACATACCAGATTCAGCATTGTACATTATCAACGTAATAAATTCTCCGTTCATCATAAAAATATTCAAGTCAGTAAACATATCTCTTACCCATAGATTTCTCAAATATGATTTTCTTAATTTTCTTGCAATTGATTTATTCTCAAAATCTATATGCATAAATATGACTCTTTCTGCTTCAAGAGAATAACTATCTAATTTACCTTCTGATGAAATATAAGTTTCAATTTCTTTTTTTATCCAGTTATTCACATAATTTTCGATTTTATGTGTAGCTTCAAATCCGATAAATTGATCTAATGTTGCATCTTCACCATACTCACACTCAAATAACGAATATAAATCAATATCACAAAAATCTACATTAAAATACATATTACTCATAAGTGTTGAAAACACCAATTCAACAAAGTTATTTTCATAACTTAGCCCTAAACAGTCTCCTAAGTGCATGTCATTCATGTACATGTCATCAAACCACACTTCATCCAGTTCAAAGAATATTTCTGGATTGTACACAACATTTGATTCTATGCCTTGTTTGATTTCTTCTATGTTTGTATATCTATAGAAAAATTCAAGAAAAGTAACTAGAGCTGTTTCTTTATCTACAGAAATTTTTTCTCTATTCGTAAAAAACTGAGCCAAATCGCTTAACATCATGTACACCACCCTTCAACTCACGATTAAGTAATGCATTGCAATGCTCTAATAGATATATCGACATTTTTGCATTCGTGACAAGAAATTGAACATTTCCCTTGCTGGCTTGAACCTCACAACTTTCATCAAGAGGATGTAGATCCTCTGTGAGCTTATATACATCACTTCTTAATACACCATGCTTTTTGCCATCAAGTTTATATGCAACATAGATATTTCCCTCATATTCTCCGTTAGCACTGTCAAGATAATAACAATAATCAAGATGATTGAATGTATGTTCTATTATCTTTCTTGTGGCATCATTATCTACGCATCCAATAATGACAGGTGTATATGTTATGTTGTGTTCACAATATTCGACAATTTCATTCTTTGTTAAAAAAAGTCCCAACGCTTCACAATGTGTGTTATAGAAGGTATTTATTTTAGATGATAAAGCAACTGCCTTATGCTCTCCTATATCCTGTTCCTGGTAACTTTGACGTAACATATTCTTCTTTTCAACAACATCACCATCAATCAATAGCATCTTATGAGGTGTATCTATAAGAAGTTTAGGAAGGTCCCTAGCTAATAGAGACCCCGTTCCTCCTGCTCCTACGATAATGAATACATACTTTGTTCTCATAGGCTCTTATCCTTTCTTGTATTGCTTAGCTGTGGCTACAAGCATATTATCATCCTCGAACATTTTGAATGTCATATCTCCAGCAAATTCATAATGTCTATGTTTGAGCATAATGTCGCATATATCTTTAGGAGCATATGCTTTATTATCTTCAAATCCATAATCACTAATATCTACTGTTTTTCCCTCTGTGTACAAAGAGAATGGATATGTATATGTTTCTCCTGTTATCTCTTTTTTAGGAGTTTCTTTTGCTTTCTTAGGCTTTTCTTCTTTTTTAGGTGTATTTGTACCTGTTTCCTGGTTTTGCTTTTTAGAAGCCTGTTCTTCACTTTTCTTTTGTTCTTTCATCATTGATAAAAAATCTATTGCCATTTCATTAATCCCCTTTCTCTTTTGTTCTATGCCATTGGATCATCTTCAATTGAAGCATAAGTTGGTTGAGTTTGCTCTGCTTCAACATAAGAAGAAGATGATTGTTCACTAATAGCATTTGTGTTGTCATAAATCGTTTGAACTGGTGTATTATCCAATTCATTTTCATCAATGCCAACCTCTTCAGGTGTATACATTCCTTGAAAATCCTCTGTAAACGCTTCTCTTAATGCTTGAGCTACTGCAACTTTTCTAATCATAGTTGCTGGCTTTGTTGACCACTGGCTATTGATCGAACCATCTTTTTTTCTTCCTACATATTCATTAAATGAAACTTCTATCCTTTCTGGAACTTTACAACCTTTTTTATAGATTTCACACCACCCACCTAGTAATGTTTCACCTTCAACAACAAGAGCTCCCTCTCTATAATCAACTGTACCCTGTAAATTCAAAACAACTACTCCTGCTTTCTTTCCTTCATAGTTAGGATTTTTATTCGCCCTTTTTTGATAAACATCTTTAGATACAATCATTTGAGCAGGTTGACTTCCAAATTTGATTAAGTATGCTTCTTTGATAAATGGATTTAACTTTTGACCAGAACATAATCCTATAAATAACTTAACCTCTTGATCTGTTACTTCTCCGTTTCCATTTACCAAATAATTTCTGACAGTTGCAGATGAAAGCGAGATTTCACCTGTGTCTGTCATAATCTTTGTTATTTTATTTTCCTTTGCTTTCTTTTGTTCTACTAAACTATTTCCTAATGGCATTTTATTTTCCTCCTATTTTCTTTCATATTTAAAATTGCTAATCTTTGATAAAATCTTTAGAACATTTGAGAATGTTTTAATTGCTCCATAATTACCACTAAATTCATAAGTGTATGTATATGTCTTATCCTTAAGTTGTTCTGGAGTATCAACTCTTTTTAAAACCAATTCATCATTATTTGATGACCCGAGGACTTCGCCTGTTTTCTCATCAATGTGTCGCATATACTTCTTTTTTTCTTCTGTTTCAACTGTTTGAGTGTGATTTTCTTCAATTACAGTATTTTGTACCTGTTGAGTATTTTTGCTTTGAATTGCCTCTCTATGCTCATTTTCGACTTCAACTCTAGCTTTTTCTTTTTCACGTTCCACTGCTCTTTTAATATTTTCTAAGTCAATATTTATTCTTTGTTGAACTTTAGGCATATCAAATCCAGAATTGTATAAATCAATATATGTATCAGCTTTCAATGCTTCTTTATCAACTCCATGAGCATTTGCTAGGTTTTCAACAGTTGATTTAATCGTTTCTATATCTCTTTGCTTTTGTGCATACATTTCAGCAAGTCTATTCAACTCCGCATTAATTTCATCTGTTGTCTTTTTAGTTAAATTACCTGCTGATGTTCTAGCGCTCTTATTGAGCCATCTATCATTGAACTGAAACTTCTCTTTTGTCTCCTTATCAACAACTCCATTAGCTAACATGATATCCAATGTAGGGTTGATAAATTCCTTGAGAAGAGCATTCTTAATTCTTTTGTTTTCTTCATCTACAAACACATCAACATTTCCTTTAACTGTTGAGATAACGTCTTTTAATGTATTAATAATCTCTGTCATATCTGACATATACATATCTACTTTTTCAAGAGCTTTCTTTTTGAATTTCGCTCTTGCAGACTCAATATCTTTTTGCTTCCCTCTCAAATCTTTAAGAGTCTCTTTTTCTAAATCATTATAATTATCAGCAGTAACAATAGTGTTCTTATACTTGCTAACTTCATTGATAATAATATCTTTCACTTCTGGTGAATAACCTGTGATTTCAGCAGGCACAACTTCCCCAACAACAATAGAATTAAAAGCTTCATTTAAAGACAATTCATTTTCAACAATTTTTACATCTACTTCTATTGATGTATCTTCCATTGGATCATTCAACAAACTTTCATCTGGCTGTTTGATACCAAAAGCATCCTCTCCTCCAAAGAAATTCATTTGTTGTTCAGTAACCTCACAAGCCTCACTGTATGTATACACTCTGTACATGTAGTTCTCTAAATACTCTCTACTTGCAGTATCTAAATATTTAGGAACAACTGTAGAATTCATGTAGAATATTGTAGGATAAAATGTACATTTAATCTGACTTGCAATTTCCCCATCTTTTGTAAAAATATTTGACACTCCCAAAAATACTTTGAACTCTTCTAGTTCATTTTGATTACTGATTTCGATAGCACATAAGCTATCTTTGAAATCTCTTTCTATTCTCTTTTTTAACATTTTTTATTTCCTCCCTATAAATTAAATGACATCTGTTCTATCAATCTCTTATCTGTGTAAGACAACTGCCAATTTTCAATGAAATCTAATGCTTTATCGAAGTCTTTTGCTTTGAACTGACTTCTTGTTTTTATTCCAATAAAGCAATTTAAATCACGATTAATAGCATGATAGATTTTACTCCTTTGCTTATTTTCAAGCTCCATATCTAAATCATTCATAACTGATTTAACTTTTCTTTTCACTGCTCTTGAAATATAATTGTACTCTCCAGGATTTAATAATTTGTTTTCCTCTAGTTCTTGAATACGTCGATCATGTATTGCAACTTTTTCATTTGTTTGAGTTTGTGCTTCAAACATCAATTTCAAAACATCCATAGGCTCTGTTGGTAATTGATAGCCTCCTGTTTTTCTAATTGATGGTAAAACATCACTTGTTACCCAACGTTTAAACTTCTTAGCTGCTGGTAATTTACTTGACAAAATCAAACTGTATAATCCACTTTCATTGATAATAGTTAATCCTCTATTACTTTCAAAACTGTTATTTTTACAGTTTTGCTTATCTTCATCATCTACATGGCTTTTTAATGCTTGAAATGTATCTTTATATCCTAAGATAGTTGCTACATCTTTTCCTACAAAATAAGGCTCATCATTAATCATCAATGTTCTTACTTCACCAAACTCATCATTTTTAAATATTTGTAATTCATCCATCTGTTTCCCTCCTTAATAATTAAATCCAATAAATGGTGGTGGGATATTATTTTCAAAGTCATCCCAAAACTTCTTTTCATTTTTAACGATATATTCCATATCACTCAATACATCTTCTCTATGGATGACTCTTGTTATTACTTCAGAGTCATCTTTGTACGCATAATCAAGATGAGCATAAACAATAGCCTTATCAAATCCTGTTACTACGAGATAATGGAGAACTTGACAGTAATACTGCTGAGGTATGAGTTCTATGTACTCCTCTTTGTAATCATCATAATATCCCCACTCTTTACGCATTTTTGTGTTTTGAATAGTTGTAGTCTTGATTTCAAGAATACATTTCTTTTCTTGCTCATCAATAAACGCACTATCAAGGCTAGCCATCATAAAATCATACTTTTTTGATTTTAAAGAGATGTTCTTTGTATCAACCTTTTGGTAATCTTTATACTTCGCAAAGAATAGATCAATCAACGGTGCTTCCATACGATTTCCTTTTTCAATTGCTTCATTTGTAATGTGATGAACTGTATTTCCTTTCTTTTCCATATACAACTCATAAGCACTTTTATATTTAGAAACACCAAGAATTGAAGCAACATCACTCCCACCAATCCCTTTCTTGCGGTTCAACAGCCATTCCTCACTCTTGTCTTTAAGAAAAACGACATTGCAATTGCTAAAGAAATCAGCTGTTTCCATCTTTCTTTAACTCTCTTAATTTCTTTAGAAGTTCTTCTCTTCTATTAATATCTTCGTGTGTGAAATGGTCTTTCATGTCAAGAATAAATAGTTCTTGTTCTATTTCTTCTACACTCATCATTCATCCTCCTTATCTAAACTGTTAAATGTACGACCAATAACGATATAATTATCATTAGCTATTGGATACAAATCCTTTAAATCACAAGCCGCTGCTGTTGAGCCCATATGAAAATGCACAAATCCAGCAGTTTCAGATTTATTTAATTTTCTAAAGCAACCTATTTCCACTTTATAAATGTTTCCATTTATATCTTTAGGGCAATACGCAACAAGCTGTCCTTTTTTTAACTTTTTACTCATCAATAATTCCCAACCTTTTTAATATATTTATAAATTCATAGTCAGCACATCCAAAGCCACTGATGTAGCATTTCTTTAAATAGTCACATAACTTGTATGCACCATCAGACAATGTCTTTTCAAACACTGTTTTTGCTTCTTGTGATGACTTACCACCTAAATCAGTGACAAATTTAAAACCTCCATTTGCCTCTGTTGAAACAACAAAATCACCTTTTCCGTTAAAAAATATTTTTGCTGAAGCAATTTCATCATACCCACTAAGAATTTCTTCTTTTTGTTTTTCTGTTGCATTGTTAATTTCTTTTTGAATATATTTTTCCATTTAAGATACCTCCTTTAATTTAACAAACTTCCTTTATACTTAACAAAATAATTAATATTGCTATGCTGATTGCTAGCACATAAGGATATGCCTTTTCCCTTACAGATGACTTTTCATATCCATTGTTCCATAATAAATCTGGTCTACTAATCTTCAATCTTATGTACCTCACTTCCAAATAACAATGCCGAAATGAATGTGATAGTACCTGATATTGCTGATAACCATCCTGTAGTCGTGATAACACAGAATGCCCCAACTAAAGTAATAATAAATAATATATCTACTTTTCTCATAATTACTTGAAATTCCTTTCCTAATCACCTAAAATATAGATGATTAATTTTTGCGAATTAATTGCTTGAAGTCGACTCTGCTAAGTCGGCTTTTTCTTTTGCTTGCAAAGCTAATGTGTAATTACTTAAATTCATTCCTTTATATTTTTTTTGGAACTCAAGTAATTCTTCTTGTGCAAACTTCCAACCTTTACCCAAAAAAATAGGATTAAGAAGTTTGAGCTCGATAAAATTATTGAGTTGTGATGTAGATATTCCTAAATCTTCTTTCACTTCTTCAAACTTAAGCATTGTAGTTATTCTCAATTTATATCACTTCCTTTCTCTCTCAATCATTGGAATAATTCCATTAGCTTTCAATAATTCATATAAGAAAAGTCTCCCTTTTTGAGTCCATTTTGTATGCATTGTTATATCAGCACTACCATCTGAACGAGTAATGTCTATAGTTTGTGATTGTGTATATCCTTTATCTTGATATGTGTAATACAAAAACCATTGATTACCTTGTTTATACTGAACTCCTAACTCGTGAAGTTTCTTATTCATTGAAGTTGCACTCATTCCATAATCTTTAGCTATTGCGTTTATTGTTGATAACCCCTTATTTTTAAGAATAATGTCGCAATAATCTGCCTTTGGTTTCAACTCTGCAATTTGTTGTTCTTGCATTTTAGTTGTTAATTGAAGTTTTTCTTTTTCTTCAATTTCAGCTACTAACTGAAGCAATGCCTCTTTATAATTGGTTGGTAGAGATTTTGGCTTTGCTTCTCTTGATTTAAAATAATGTTCAACCAAACTGTCATATACTTCCCACGCTTTATCAGTATTTAATGATTTTGCATGTAAGAATGCTCCACGTTCTGTCCAAAGATAAACTACTTTAGCATTTTTTAAACCTCGGTCAAATTGTCCCTGGTTAATAAATTTTTTCTTTTCTTCGCCTTCTAAAGTAAAATAATGTTTGCTTTCTTGATATCTTTCTTTGTTCCTATTAAAATTTTTAGTTACTACATCTGTTGTAGTTCCATAACTTTCTGCTAACTGACTCGTTAGCAATACTCTTTGATTTTGATGTTCAATAATTTGTAGTTCTTTCATAACTCCTCCTAAGTTGCATTCTCCAATAATTACATGAATTTATTT
Organism: Candidatus Stoquefichus sp.; assembly: GCA_021768625.1. Classification (GTDB taxonomy): domain Bacteria; phylum Bacillota_I; class Bacilli_A; order Erysipelotrichales; family Coprobacillaceae; genus MGBC163490. Next base: position 13,269 of record JAETUM010000054.1, read on the forward strand.
CATGTAAAAAACAATTAAAAATCAATGTCATCTAATGTCATTGAATCATCTGATAAAAATGCTACTATTTCCATTGCTCTGGTAACAGGTAAATCTCCAAAATAATTTTCCCACTTGTTATAAGTAGTAAGCGAAACACCATACTTATCTGCAACTTCTTTTTGAGTAAGGCCTTTTCTTCTCCTAATTTCGCCTATTTTGTATCGTCTTTTTTCATCTCGCATCTTTTCACCTCCCACGCTTATGTTACATGAATATTTTTCATGTGTCAACACTTACTTGAATTTTTTTCTTGAATATTTTATTTTTTTTAATAAATACTTGAAATTTATTCATTTCAATATATAATATTAATTGAGGTGATAATATGTGTTTATCAAAGAACTTAAAATATTTAAGATTAAAATACAACTATTCACAGGATGAAATTGCTGCGAAATTTGGATATAAATCTTATACTACTGTTCAAAAATGGGAAATGGGTGTTGCTGAACCGTCTGTAGAGAAGTTAAGAGAATTGGCAAAGTTATATAAAGTTTCCATGAACGATCTTTTAACAAGAGATTTAGAAAAAGATGGAAATTCATACATTGATAGTATTCCAACTCATTTTGAAAATGCACAAGATGCTATTAAATTTATTCTTGAACAACCAATGGTAGCTAATTTTGGTGGTTATGACTTGGATTTAATGAGTGAAGAGGAAATATTGGAAATGGCTGAGGACGTAGCAGACATGCTAAAAATCATGGCAAAGAAACATAAAAGAAGTTAAGTATATGGTTAGTGAAAATCAATGCATATTGTTATATAAAAAATATGGAAGTATATCTAAAGTTGTTGATAGCTTAGGAATTGATATACAAAAAAGGGAGTTTCCTCAAAAAACTCTCGAATCTAGGATAATGATTAATTGTTATGGAGATACCACAATTTTTATACGTCCTGACATTGATGAATATCATTACAACTTTTTATTAGCTCATGAACTCGGTCATTATGTCCTTCATTATGATACAGATATAAGTTTTAATTACTATTGTCGTGTATATAAAACAAAATTAGAAAAAGAAGCGAATGATTTTGCTTGTAGATTACTATTAAGTGATGTTGATACTACTGATACATATAATTTAGAATTTATAGGCAGAGAAAAAGGAATACCTGATAAAATATGGTACTCCTATATAGAAACCATAAAAAACAATATATAATAACTTTTTTTATAAAAAAAACATAAAATCTGATAAACACACGAAAGTGTTTATAATAAATAAAATAAGAGGAGGAATGATGGCTCTATAAATAAAACAAATGTATAATTATTGTATTTCAACCATATAATATTGTGTAGCGATAGTAACTCTACGGGGTCTATTGCGTGGGTCACTCTATTATGGGTGGTCCATTTTTCTATTGACAATCTAAAAAAAAGATTATAGAATGTAATTACGAAGAAGCGATAGTAACTCTACGGGGTCTATTGCGGGAAACCTGTCATTCTATAATGACAGGTTTTTCTTTTATCAAGGAGATGTATTAATGAAACCATTTAAAACAATTGATGAACAATACGAGCTTTTGGAATCTAGGGGGTTAAACTTTACTAACAATGAAAAATCCAAACGTTTTCTTTTAAACAACAACTATTATAATGTTATAAATTGTTATGCTAAATTTTTTATGACTGAAGATGATAAATTTATACATGGAACTAATTTTGATGAAATAACTCAAGTACACTATTTTGACAAAGAAATTAAATCTATTTTTTTTAAAAGTATTCTTGAAGCAGAAAAACATTTTAAATCTATACTTGCATATCGTTTTTCAGAAAAATACAAAAATCAAGATTATGCATATTTGATTGCTTCAAATTATAATAATGATGATATTTTACAAGTAACCAAAACTATTTCATCACTATCTAAGATTATTAATAAATATAAAGACAAAAATAATAATTCAATTAATCATTATATAACCAAACACGGAAATGTGCCATTTTGGATTCTTACAAACTATATGAATTTTGGTCAATTACTTTATTTCTATAAATATTTGGACGATTCTTTAAAGAATAAAGTGGCCAAAGATTTTAGCTATTTTTTAGCTGATAATTTAAGTATTGATTCTATTCAACTCACTTCTGAAGATTTGATTTCCTTTATAGAAAATGTAATAGATCTTAGAAATATTGTAGCACATAATAATAAATTGCTCGGATTTAAATGTAAAGGACATGTTCGTTATTTACCACAATTACATGATAGATACTTTATTTCATACAATTCTAATAAACAAGATGTTTATAATGTGTTTATTGTTATGCAAGCACTGTTATCTAAAAATCAATATGCTCTATTACATAATACTTTGCGTAAAAGAATGAATTATTTAAACATAAGATTAAAGACTATTAATATTAATATAATTCTAAATAGTTTAGGGTTCCCAAATAATTGGCATAACACACCAAAAATCTCACAACCAAATAATAAAATCGAAGAATAATAAAAAAATTCCCCTACTACAAGCAGGAGAACAATATATTTTCCTAAGCCCACACGGGTACTTAGGATCTACAAAAATAATTATAAATTAAAAAGTCTACTGCTGCAACAGTAAACTTTTAGAGGTACTGCAATACCTCATCTCTGTAAAACAACATACCAAAGTCCTTTTACGTACTCTATTTTAACACATAAAGCACGTCTAAGGCAAATATAAAAGAAAGGACGTGGCTTTATGTCTATTAGAAAAAGAGAAAGCAAAAAAGCTAAAAATGGTTATGTTTATGAAGTTTTCTTTAAATACAAGGATAATATTGGGAATACAAAAAGATTGTCAAAAAGCGGCTTTCTTACAAAAAAGGAAGCTATAATATATGAAACTGCAAAAAAGGAAGAAATAAAACAAAATCTTAATATAAAAAACAAAAAATATACTTTTGATGATATTTTTAATTTATATATTAAAAACGATCCTTTTACTAAAAACTCTACAAAATATATTAGGCAATCAGTATATAATACACATATTAAGAATGAATTAGGAAGCTGTGATATTTCAAAAATAGATTATGAATATATTCAAAACTATTTTAATAAAAAAGGCAAGACAGAAACAAGGACATCAATAGAAAATATATACAAAGTAGTTAATGGTGTATTTACATATGCTTACAATAACAGTTATATAATAAGAAAGCCATACTTGAGATTAAAGCTTAATGGTATTAAAACTATGAAGAAAAAAAACATTATTACAATAGATGAATTTAATCTCTTCATAGAAAATTATAGACATCATAAAGCGCATAAGATTATTGAATCAGATAATTATATTGTCGCATTGTATATTGGATTATATACAGGAATTAGATTGGGAGAATGTCTTGGAATAAAAAAAGAAGATGTTGATTTAAAAAATAATAAGATTTCCATCAATAAACAATTACAGATTATTGGAAGTAACATTAGATTAACCGAATTAAAATCAGATGCAAGCTACAGAAAAGTTCCAATTTCTGATGAATTGCATAATATACTTGTAAAACATTTTAAAACTTATCCAGAGTCAGAATTTGTAATATGTGATAAAGATATGGGGTGGATGTCTCCTAGAAAAATTCAAAAATCTATTAAAAGGGCTTCACAAAAATTGAATATAGATTTTCACTTTCATATGCTAAGACATATGTTTATTACACAATTATATAATAAAGGAGTTGATATAAAAGTTACACAATTGTTAGCAGGACATGCAAATTATCAAACAACCGCTGATATATATACTGAATTGGATCATGATAAAACAAGTGACTTTATTACTACAAATTTATATAATTGATAAATTTTTGACACCCATTTCGACACCTTTTTAGCAAATTTTTAGATTGTCACCTATTACATAGTCACATAATACCTACGTTAATTTTATGATTTTTATACAAAATGCATATAATTTGTTGTTAAACACCTAAAAAACATCTACTTACTAGATAACAAAATATCCATGTTAATGGTATGGGTAATAACCCAATGGTTGGAGCAACTGTTGCAGTAGCTGTAGCTATCGAAGAAGCTTGTAAATAAGCACAAACAAACACAAGATTTTAAAAAGTTCTGATTTTATGATCAGAACTTTTTTATGCAATAACTTGTTATTATGTCATTAATCTATAAACTGAAATTTGTTAATTTTTCAAGCTAAATGTAATTGATTTCAAATCTTTTGTGTAAGCATTCGTTCTAGGACATACAGTAACATTTTTAGTATTAAGTTTTATCTGTCCTATTAGAGACAAATCAAATGTTTCACCTAGTTCTTTATCTAATACTATATTATTATTTAAATCAGATACTTGTAATATAGGGAGGAATTTACCATTATCTAATAATTTCAAAAAGATTTTAGCAATATTTTTAGATGATCTTTTCTCTTTAAAAAACATCATCATATTTTCTCCTTCATTTAATACTATATCTATGCTTTCATTGATTATTCGTCCACTATTATTTAAAGAAAAATACTTAATAAGAGTCTTTCTAATTAAATTGACAATATATTCTGTGCCCTTATCATCATCCAAATTTTTATATAAATCATCACTAACTCCTATATCATAATATCTATACCAAGGATGATATTTATCTATACTTCTCTTCGAGAGTTTAATTTGTCCTTCTAATAAACAATTGGTATAATTCAAATATAAATGATCATAATCTCCAAGTGAAAAATGATTTTCTCTAAGTTTCATTGCAATCCTCCCTGCAATAATAATAGCTTTTTGATTTTCTATATAACTAGGTAATGAACAACCATCAACGTTTGCTACATTACTTTTAAAAATTCTTATATCACTTATTACCTTCATTTTACTCTCCTTTGTAATTTCTAATTTATGTATATCCTATATCTTACTTACAAGTCGTCCTAAAAAATCAATTTCATAAAAATTGTCTTCAAAATCATATAGCTTAATAGAGTTATCACATAATTCAAAAGTGTTTTTATTGGATATTGACACAAAAATATCTTTACCAGAAAAAGACCACTTTTTATTGAAATCAAAATCTAGCATAGTTATTTCTACTTCGCCATAGATGATATATCCCTTTTTTATCTTATATACTCCAAAATTGCACCCACAATTATCCAATTCTTTAAAATTTCTTATAGTACCATCATTTATATCCAATTGAATAATAGCGTTATTTTGTAAGATAGTTAAAACCTGTTCTTCAAGCACAGCACAATCTGTACTATAAATATAAAAATCGCCTATCAAAGCAATAACAAACATTTTATAGAATAAATCTATTTGCAACTTGAAAACCTTATACATATCATAATGTTTTAAATGTTTTGGATTTATCACTAAATCATATGGTTTATTATCTACTGATCCAATAGTATAAGTTTCATCTATGGATATATTTATATTACATAAATCATTCTGTAATATCATATAGTTCTCCTTTATAAATTCCAATTTATCAATATGCTAAATCATAACACATACAGTCATTTGATATCATATATAAAACAATAATTTTCATCAATAGACCTTTTTATAAAATAAAAGATATGGGCCCACATCAATCTGCACATCCAGCTTCAAGCAGCCAGAAACCCATATCTATTATAGTATAGTTCTTTTACAATTAAAATATACCATAATTTATTTAAAAATGCAATATTTTATACTTGAACAACCTTATCCTTTATAATTGAATAATAATGATTTTTTGAATCTAAATAAGATAATCTTATAACACTACATAAATTATCAACAAATTGAATACCTGGCTCATCAAAAGAATTTCTTGGCTGAATACTTATTACATTTGGATGCTTAGATATTGATTCAATAATTTTCTGTTCAAAATCAATTTTATTAAATGAATCAAATATAATATCAATATTTTCTTTAATAAAAGATACAATATTATTCAATAAATAAATGTATTGTTTTTCTTTCATTATTTGATTAAAATAACCTTCTTTTTTTACATAACAAGAATATATAATTTGATTATCAATTTGTAAAATCTCTTCAAGCATTTTTACTTTGATTCTCTGAAACTCTCTATCAAGAATCGTAGATTTAAATTCATTAAATATTCTTTCTTTTATTTTTGGTTTTAATTTCATAGTATTAACTTTCTTCTTAAATTGTTTATAAGCCATATCAATACTCTTTTTCGAAGGAACAAGCAATCCAGTAACAATAAAATAATTGTCATTTTCAGTTTCATCCACATACAAAATCATCTTGTTACCTCCTTGTGCAAATAATTATATAATATTCACAAAGCAATTCAAACATTTTTCTAGATTAATTTAACACTATCAATTTCTATCATTATAAAATATAAACTTTTATTGGTTTTTCGGTTAATAACAAGATATTTTAAAATTTACCTAAACAAAATATTAAAAAATTTCCTAAATCATTATCAGAAGTTGTGGATTGCTTACACGTTGCATACAAATTTTGAAAATCATTTTCAATAAAAATTCACTGAGATTTATTAGAAGTAATTAAAAATAGAATAAATTTATAAGTTCATTTAGAAATTTTCCAACAAAACGAAAAGAATTAATTTTGCAATACAGAAATCAATCTTTATAATATGCTTAATTATAAGTCTTTAAATTCTGTCAAATAATTGGGTTTATTTCATAAATGATTTTTTTATGCTATTATATTTATATTTTTCACATATATCTTCTAATTGTTATTAGAATAATTTTGAAACTTTATATAATTATGCAAAAATAAAAAGAGGTTTGATATTCTGATATGATAACTTCCTAGTAGACAGTGTAAATAATTAAACACTGATACGGGAGGTTTTTATATTGGGAAGAAAAAGTCAATATTCAAAAGAATTAAAAATAGAAATATGTAAACG
>JAETUM010000123.1 GCA_021768625.1 Candidatus Stoquefichus sp.
TCCCCCTATGGGACAGCCACCCGCACCGGAAGACTCGTCCAGCCCGTCCAGTGGTCCGGCGAGATGCACGACGAAGAATCCGCCCTGGCCTATTACAATTACCGCTTTTACAACCCCAAAGACGGCAGGTGGATCAATCGCGATCCCATTGCTGAACAGGGAGGATGGAATCTTTATGCGTTCGTAGGGAACAGCCCTCAAGATAAGTTTGATGCTTTGGGGTTAGAAGATAAGAAAAAAGATAAAGAATTTCTTGGATATGTTTATGATCAAACTTTAGAGGGAACAGACATATACATTTGTGAAACAACAGGATTGAAAATAAATGACAAAATTTTAAATAATACAGTTTCAGAATCCATGAACACTTTTAAGGAAGCTAATAGCGCTAATCAAGCGGCAAGCAATATTAGATATGCAAAAGATTTTAGTAAAAAAGTGTCTAAGCTTTATAAAGTAACTCCTGGAACAAAAATCCCCGGAGTAAAAATTTCTGCAATTTCAGATATTATTAATTTTGTTTATATTAAGACAGCAGAAAAAGTGGCGTATCAACAATTTTATGAAGCGGCAACACGGTATCAAACAATAAAGAAAAAGACATTCGCAGATTGTTTTGAGTTATGTGTAGCCATGGGAGAATATGCAAAAGTATTTCTGAAAAATGATTTAGGAAGAGGTATGATTAAATTTAATACTGATTATTGTATCTCGAAATGTGGCGAAATACACAAGCATTAGATGAATAAAATATGAAAAATATCATATCCATATTTACATTTTTTCTTATAATAATAAATGTAGTTGAGGCAAAAAAGGATTTGAATGTATTGCAAAATATAGCTAATTCTGCAGATGTATTTTTTCCAATAGGGAAATTTATAAATGAGAATGATAATTTAGATGATGATAGAGAATACGAATCTATTCCATATTATATGGATAGATTTAAAATCTGGGAAAATGTCCGAATGGTAACTTCCGGCACAATTAAATTCAAAATAGGTAATGTAGAAGCTATTTCGCATGATGTTATTCAAATAGACAAGAAAACAAGAAAACCTATTTCCAGTTTCTGCATGTTTGGAGATCGGGATGCTGCCATTTATATATATCTAATTTTGAAAATTGGACAGAATGTGTATTTATGTCATCAATGGTATAATGAAATATGGAAACCTGCCCATAATGAATGGGGAATATCTAGTGTGATAATTAGGCATGATATTTCACAAGATAAGGCCATTATGTTCTTCTGGGATAAGAAAAATAGACCATATATATTGCCATGTGGAGTTGCTTCCGCTCTATATGAAAAAATAGGGCAAAAAATCACATTGACATTTTTTGATCGTAGAGGCCGGCTTACAGAATTAGATAATGAAGGCTGTCGCATTTCCAGAATAGAAGCTCCACATGACGATGATGATATAACATGTTATCTGAATGATAAAAAAATAGATATTCAATGCTTTAAAATAGGGAACTGGAGAGAAATGATGATTTATAATTTATGGAATTATGGAAATAGCATTGATTGGAAGAATTGACACTCCTGTATCAGAGCTAGAATGCCCCACCGCCCGCACCCAGTAGCGTGGAACGCAATCCGTCCGCAACGACAACTTCAGCTACAACGGCAGAAACGAACTCACGCTGCCACCCTGGGAAATAATGCCTACACCTACAGCTACGACAACATCGGCAACCACAAGACGGCACGGGAACCGGCCGAAGAACTCTCCTATGTGACCAACGAATTCAACCAGCACACCGCCATCGAAGAAGAAAACGGACCCCTCCTTTGCTCCTCAATACAACTCCTCG
>JAETUM010000124.1 GCA_021768625.1 Candidatus Stoquefichus sp.
AGATGAGATAATATGAAGTGACCTCCTAGTTGCCAAAACGTGGATTACGATTCATAATAAGAATGAAAAAATCAAAATTATGAAAGTCGATACCATAACGACAATAGGAGGTCACAATGAAAAGTATAATCTATATTGGAATGGATGTCCATAAAAACTCATATAGTTTATGTGCAATTTATGGAAAAACAGGAGAAATTTTAGGAGAAACTAAAATTGGTCCAGATATTAAGCTTATTGAAAAATTTATCAATAATGCAAAAAAGAAGATCAATGAAGATGTTGATGTTTTGACTGGTTATGAAGCTGGATGTTTAGGATATTCTCTATACTGGCAATTGAAAGAAAAAGGAATTGCATGTGATATTCTAGCACCAACAACTATGCAACGTTCAGTTAAAAATAAAGTCATCAAAAATGATAGAAGAGATGCACAAATGATTGCAACAAATCTATCTAATGGTTCATATAAGGCAGTTTATGTTCCTCAAGATCACGATGTTGAGATTAAAGAGTATATAAGAATGATGAATGATTTTAAAGATGAATCTAAAAAAGTCAAGCAACATATCAATGCATTTGTATTGAGATTAGGATATCGTTATGAAGGTAAATCAAGATGGATACCTGCTCATATCAAATGGTTAAGAGAACTAAAACTTGACTCTATGTATAAAGAAATATTAGATGAATATTTATCACAATTAGAACTATTAACAGAAAAGATAGAAAGATTCCAACATAAATTAGAAGAATTATCTCAAGAAGACTCATACAAAGAAAAGATAGGAGAATTGCGCTGTTTTAAGGGAATAGATACAACAGCAGCAATGACCTTACATGTAGAAGTATCAGATTTTAATAGATTTCCAAATGCCAAAGCCTTTGCATCATTTTGTGGACTCACACCATCAGAAGATTCAAGTGGAGATAAAAACGAACGTTTAAGTATAACGAAACAAGGGAATTCACTTGTAAGAACAACATTGGTAGAAAGTGCACAGGTATTGGTAAGAGGAACAATAGGCAAAAAAGGAAAGAAAATCAAATCAAAACAGATAGGACAAGATGTAAAGGTCATTGATTATGCAGATAAGGCAGTATTAAGATTACAGAAGAAATATCATCGAATGATATTAAGAGGAGTCAATAGAAATATAGCAGTAACAGCAATAGCAAGAGAACTAGCATGCTTTGTATGGGGGAGTAGAAACAGGACATATAGCATAAAAATGCTTATGAATAGAAAAAATAAAAAGAAAGGAGAAGTTGTGAAGGGATAAAAGAAGACAAAAACATCGAAGGCATAGAAGGACTTCAAAAAAGATAACAGGTTCAACTATCTAAGAAATCACCTTTATGGCAATGTTATTTTGATAAGAAGTCGCGAGTTTATTGAAATGGTAAAAACATTGATCCACGCAGTGAGATTATAGAGTTGTCGACGAACCATTAACCTATTGGTAACCAATCCACGAATAACAGAGTGGTTAACTGTCGCAGAATCTATAAATTTTGGAGTCTTTCTATGCCTTTGATGGAACAATTTAATAAAAATATTATGAATTGTATATTTTTGTCTTGACAAAGGTCACTTCATAACAGGTGATTTATATCTCTACTCATTAATTATAATGATGAAGAATTATGTGAATTCATGAAAATATCATATAAACAAGCATTAAAAGTTTATGACTATTTTCATCAAGAAAATACCTGTTATCCTGCTTTATCGTTATATCAGGGAACGGTTTTTAAACAACTTGATTTAGATAAATATAACCAACATACTGACTATCTTAATAAACATTTTAATATTTTATCTGCTTATTATGGTATTCTAAAATACAATACTGGTATAACCCCATATCGTTTAGACATGACTATGAAACCACAAAATACTAATCTTTATGAATTTTGGTACACACCTATTTATCAATATTTTGAAAATGAAGACTTTATTATTTCACTAGCATCCCAAGAATTTACTTCTATGATCCATCATCCTCATTTATATTTTGTTGATTTCATTGAAATCAAAGATCAAAAGATAAGAAGAAATGCTATGATTATAAAAAAAGCAAGAGGTCATATGCTCAATCAAATGATTTTAAAAGAAGTAAAAACTTTACAAGAAATTCAAAACTTAAATATTGATGGTTTTACATATAGTCATCATCTAAGTAAAGATTATACTATGGTATTCGTTAAAGAAAGCTAGAGATTGTTAATACCAATCCCTAGCTATTTTTCTATTATTGCTTGTTTAAATTGTTCATATTTAAGATTCTTTCCTATTAATTGAAAGACTCTATCTAATTTCTCATCACAACATTCTTCAATCCAATTTATATCTTCTTTATCAAATAATACTTGTAAAACAGCTTTCGCATTTACTACTTTTTCCTCATGTTTTCCATTGTCTTTAGCCCTTTGTAGCTTTGCTTCTATGAGTGACCTTTCTCTCTCTATCTCACATGCCCTTATAAAGTCTTCACTTCTTATAAACTCTTCATGCATCTTCACGACCCCTTTCACTAGCTCATCCATCTCACTATATTTATGTATCTCATTATAATAAAACAAATGATTTAGCTGTTCCATTATCTCTAATCCTTTTTCCATTTCTTTCTCCTCCTTCATCTTCTCTATTTGTAATATCACTGTCTTCACTCTATTTCCTTTGAAGTCTTTGTTTCCTTGTCTGTCTGCCTTCCTTATATCATGTCTATATCTCTTTAACCCTTCTATCGCCTTTCCTGTATAGATAATCAGCTGATACACCTCTTTGATATTTTGCAGCTTGATTCCCTTCTTTTCCTGGATATCTACCAGCCTTTCTCCATATCTCATAAACCTGATTTGATCTTCCTCTTCTATAGAACGATTCTGCATCTCGAAGTTATAGTATCTTCCTTTGTCATCTTTCACAACGACATCTAGGACAAGTTTCTTTCCATCATAGGATGGCTTATAGGTTTCACTGTTCTCTATGGTTGTATGAATGATGGAATCATCATGAGAGATATATTGACATAGGAACAATCTCAAAGGTTCATCATTGATAAGAAGATAATGAAAGAAATAGTCATAACGATACATAAACATGAAAGGTTTCACTTGTTGATTTATATTCATAGAAAAATACCTCCTACTCATATATTCGCTACAAATCAACAAATTTCTTTTATAAAACAAATATTTCTACAAATATTATAACA
>JAETUM010000125.1 GCA_021768625.1 Candidatus Stoquefichus sp.
ACGAAGAATCCGCCCTGGCCTATTACAATTACCGCTTTTACAACCCAAAAGACGGCAGATGGATCAACCGCGATCCCATCGCTGAAGAAGGGGGGTGGAATTTGTACGGGTTTGTTGATAATAATCCTATTGATAGTTTTGATATTAATGGGAGAAGTACTCTACATGGAGCTGCTGGACAAGCTATAGTTGCTGCTTTTCGAACTGGGAACTTAACTTCACTACGAAATCTTGCTAGGCTGGGGAAGGACCAAAGAGTTTGCGATGCCTTAAAAACACTTGAATCTACAGCTAGAACACTCATTTCGAAATCAAGAGGAGGTCGTGTCAATCGAGAATTTCCTAGTCAGTATTATGAGAAGGCGTATCATCAAATCATTAAAGAAGCAAATGCAGGTAGCGCAACAGCAAAAAAAGCGTTAAAACTTATCCGAGATTTAAGATTTAGCAAGTAATTATATGAACGATAATAATCTTAATATATTTGGACTTTTAATGATTCTTGATTTACAAGATATAAAATACCATTTAATTCGTTTTAATGCTAACAGTCTTACCATAATAATTATTTTTCCCGAAAAAAGAATTGAAATTGAATGTATGAGCGATAATAGTTTTATCATATCTGTATTTTCCAAATATGAGTTTTCAATAAAAACAATTGATGAAATTTTGGAAGAAATTGAAATAATGCAAAGTCACAATTTTTAATGGATATACGCAACATGAAAAAAATAGAAAATATTTTTGATTTATTATCACAGCTTGATTTTTTAGGCATTCATTATCAAATAGGACGTTTTAGTAATATTAGTATAACAGTCCAACTTGCTTCCCCTGGAAAAAGAATCGAAATTGAATGCATGGATGAAGGTCAGTTTGAAATATCGGTTTTTGAAGGAGAAGAAATTACTGATTTATCTATTAATGACATATTAAATGAAATATCATAATAAAAATAATCACGGCTCTTGCAAAAGGTGATGGAGATAAAAAGCTATGGAATTAGACCGAAAAAACTATTTTGTGTAATTATGCTGCAGAGTGCGCGAGAAATAGTCTAGGAAAATAATTCGGCATTATTTACTTTAGTCTTGTTTCGTTGATCTTTCGGAGAAATTTGCTAAATATCAATAGCAGAATATTCCGAAAACCTTGCGACAAGACAATTCTACATAATTCCGAAATAATTTAAATGAAATTATGAAAACAAAAGTAATTATTTTAACTATTCTTACTTTCTTATTAGCAAATGGTATTGCATTTGCAGAAAAAGAACAAAAGAACATACGTCAAGAATTCTCTTTTGGAGATGATCATTGTGTGACTAGATTTAAATTTTCACTAAAAATTTTGTTGCAACCCTTCAACTAATTAATACAGAAAAATTTATACATTCCATTATTCAACTTCTCAATACTGTGTATAGTTAAATGGAATATTTGATAGCAGAAGGTGTAATGACCAAAAATATAAATTCTCCTTCTATTCCGTATAAGGATGAATCTATCATAAATAATTGGGAGAATGTAAAAAAACAGTGGAAGGAAATAAAAAATAACGATTATTATAAATCCTCTGATCTTAAAAAATTGTTTGAAAGGTATGATTGTAATATGAATTTAATTTTTAAAGAAATACCAGTTTTCAGCAGCAGTCATTTCGACAGCTCTTTGCCTGGTAAATGCTGAAGAACAGTGTCAAGAAATCTCGTGTTGTTCAGAAAGAAACAACTGTAGGTTGAAAGCCCATGTGACTTGTTATGCTAGTCGAGCCTTTATCCCTTTTTTAGGATTTCCGGAAGGAGGC
>JAETUM010000055.1 GCA_021768625.1 Candidatus Stoquefichus sp.
ATGTTAAAAAGATCTATAGAAGATTATGAAGATGACGATTGGACACTACAATCTGTATATGGTGTATCTATAAAATCAAATGATGATTAAACCACACACGCTGTGGTTTTTATTTTACTCAAAAATAGAAAGGATGTGATCATAGTGAATATACAAAAAAATATAGATAAAGTACTATTGGCATTAAAAATGCATGGTCATGAATATTTTATTAATACTCAACAATTCAAAAGCCAAAAGACAGGCAGAACAGTTACTAAATATATTATCTATGATGACAATCCTAGAGATGGAATAGACTGTTATAGTAAACACAAGGTATTAGAAAACCTTGTTTTTTTATACAAAGATTTACTTTATAAGTGTGGTGATACTTCATGACAGAAAAAGAAAAGTTATGTGTTATTGAGTGGGTAAAAAATGGATTCAATGGAACACAGGCATATTTAAGTGTATTTAAGAACTGCAAAAAAGAAACCAGTGCAGCTGCTGGATTCTCCAGGATGATGAATAAGCCTGATGTCATAGCTTTTAAGGAACAATGGCTAAACGATATTGAGTCTACAGAGATTGCTTCAGCCAATGAAATTATGATGTATCTTACACGAGTCATGAGAGGGCAGGAACAAGACGCTTTCGGATTGGATCCATCATTAGAAGAACGTACCAAAGCAGCAGAACGACTAATGAAAGCAAAGGGTATGTTTACACAGAAGATAGAAGTTTCTAATAATGGAGAGGAAGAGAAGAAAAAAGCTATAAGTAATATTGAAAGTCTTGTCAAGCAGATGGTACCTGTTAAGGAAGATGAAATAAGTGAGTAATCTTATTCTATCACCAAAATTCAAAGATTTTTTATCTACATATTGTGAACGTGAATACTTGGAAGGAACAACCGCAGCAGGTAAAACCACAGTAGGTATACCTAAGTTCATGCTCAGAGTGGCCATGAGCGATAAGAAGGACCATGTCATTGCTGGAGCTGATTTGGGAACAGTTGAAAAAAACATTATTAACAGTGAATTAGGATTGCTTGCTCAATTCAAAGGGGTAACAGAATATCACTCCAATGGTATAGGTAAGATAAGACTGTCACATATAGAATATCATACACAAAAAGGTACCAAGATTATTTATGTCTGTGGATATGATAACAAAGCTAAGTGGAAAAAGGTGCTTGGTTCACAAATGGGTTGTGTCTTCATTGATGAGGTCAATATCTGTGATATGGAGTTTCTAAGAGAAATCACACATAGATGTGAGTATATGATGACAACTTCCAATCCTGATGATCCTTCACTTCCAGTGTATAAGGAGTTTATCAATAAAAGCAGACCGTTGAAAAAGTATCTAAAAGACTATCCAGACGAACTGTTAAAGGAATTAAATGAGCCTTATGTAAAGAACTGGGTCCATTGGTATTTTACATTTTATGATAATGCTTCATTGACAGAAAAGGATATTCAGAAGAAGATAGATGCAGTTCCAGTTGGTACAAAGATGTATAAGAACAAGATACAGGGACTTAGAGGACGTGCTACTGGTCTAGTATTCAGTAACTTTACAAGAAAAAGGCATGTTGTTGATTACAATGAATTTAAAGAATATATCAAAAAGAATAATCTATATTTTAAGACATTCTCATGTGGGGTTGATACAGCTTACTCCGACGATACACCTGATACGATTTCTTTTATTTTTCAAGGTGTTCTTAGTAATGGAAAGATAGTTGTACTAGATGAGGAAGTAAGAAACAATAAAGATTTAAGCGAACCACTTGCACCTAGTGATGTTGTGAATAATCTCATTGCTTTTCTTGAGAGAAACAGAAAAGAGTGGGGATTTGCTATGAATGTCTATGTTGATAACGCAGATCAAGCCACATTAAAAGAATTAGACAAGTATGCAAGGAATAATCCTTGCATTTATATTTTTAATAAAGCATGGAAGAAAATGACTATTATTGACCGTATACATTTACAGTTGGGATGGTTTAAAACAGATGATTATCTTGTTCTAGCACATTGTGTTAATCATATAAAGGAATTAGAAGTTTACTCATGGAAAGATGATAAATATGAACCTGAAGATAGGAATGATCATACAATCAATGCAAGTCAGTATGGTTTTATTCCTCATGTTAATGAAATAGGAATAGGAGGCTAATATGCTAGGAGGATTAAAGAAGATGATAAAAGGTTGGTTAGACATACAAGAAGCACCAAACACAACAATACATATCAATGAAAATTTAAACTTTGATACAAATTGTATTAAAAATGAAATATGGATGCGTGGAGATCCTAATGAACTGGAACAGTTATATAAGAACTTGTTTACAAATGATGCTATGTTTTGGGGTGCTGTTCCTAAAATTAAAATGAGAAAAATTCATTTAGGATTACCACACATCATTGTAGAAACATTAACATCAATCGTCATAAGAGATATGAATGATATTAAACTTAAAACAAGGCAAGATGAATTCGATAAAATATTAAAAGATAATGATTTTAAAGATGTTATAGAAGAAGCAGTTTTAAAAGCACTATACTTAGGAGATGGTGCTTTTAAAATTACATTTGATAGGTCAATAAGTGATTATCCATTAGTTGAATTTTATGGGGCAAGTGATGTTGATTTAAGGTATACAAGAGGAAGATTGAAAGAGACCGTATTCAAAACGAAATATACACATGATAAAAGAAATTATATGTTATATGAAACATATGGATATGGTTATATCAAAAATAGATTAATTAGACTTCCTGAAGAAAAAGAGGTTCCATTAGATACAATTCCAGAAACTGCTAATATCCTAGATTATAAGTTTGCTGGATATGATGAGGATAATAAAGGAAATCAAATCGCAAGAGGCCAGTTCTGTATGGCCATTCCATTTAAAATATTCAAATCTACAAAATGGAAGAATAGAGGACGTTCAGTTTTTGATTCAAAGGAAGGAGCATTTGACTCTGTAGATGAAGCATTTTCACAGTGGATGGATGCGGTAAGAGCAAGCAGATCAACAAAATATATACCTGAAAATCTATTGCCTAGAGATCCAAGAACAGGAAAGATATTGAAACCTAATGATTTTGATAATCGTTTTATTGACTTGAAACCTGATGGAAGTGAGAACGGAAAGAATGAAATTAAACTGGTACAGCCAGCTATTCCTAGTGAAAATTATATTCAGTCTTATATAACTGCATTGGATGCATGTCTACAAGGGTTAATCAGTCCTAGTACATTAGGAATAGATGTTAAAAAATTAGATAATGCAGAGGCACAGAGAGAAAAAGAAAAAGTTACTCTTTATACTCGCAACAAGATCATAGAGGCATTACAGAAATGTATTCCTTTATTCGTCAACAATATTATGAAAGCATATGATACATATAATGGAAAAGCACTATCAGAAGATATAGAAGTAACTGTTGAATTTGGTGAGTATGCTAATCCAAGTTTTGAGGCAACTGTAGAAACAGTATCAAAGGCTAAAACAGGTGGAATCATGAGTATTGAGGCATCTGTTGATGAGCTTTATGGTGATTCTAAAGATGATGATTGGAAAGCAAAAGAAATACAACGTTTGAAAGAGGAACAGGGTATTACAGAAATGGAAGAACCCACTATTGAAAATGTTGAAACTGAAAATACAGATGATGAGGTGGAACAAGATGATAATTACAATTAAAGGCAACTCATATGAGATGGGAAGAAAAGAGTTTAAAGGCTTAATTGCAAAAATAAGTAAATCTATACCTGATAAACCAACAATCATAGCATTAGAAAAGGATGGATATGCTGAAATGAGAAATGATGTATTTCAAACACAAAAAGATTTAACAAATGCCGTTACTGAATGGAATAAAGAAGGTTTTAAAGTCAGATATAAAAGAGGTATCTAATGAATGACTATGATGTAAGATCCATTTTTGAAGAAATGGAATTAGAACTTATCGATTCTATGAAACGTAACCTTTCAAAACATCAAAAATGGGAAAAAGACGAAGGTATCAACTGGTCTATGTGGCAAGTTGAGCAGTTAAAAACATTAGAGAGTTTTAAGAAAGAGAATCAAAAAATATTCACAAAGAAATTTACAACTGTCAATAATGAGATAGCAAAGTTTCTTAAAGATACATATAAAGTATCTGGCTTTTCTCAAGAAAGAGAGATATTAAAAGTATTATCTAAAGGTGAAAAAGCTAAGTCATCTGTTCAACAAGGATTGGAAGGTGGCTTTTTTACTTTAGATGAAGATAAAATGAATGCTCTTATTAAGGCAACCACAAAGGATATGACAAAAGCGGAACATGCTATGTTGAGAATGGTGAATGATCAGTATAAAAAAACAATATTCAAAGCTCAAGTTATGTCAAATAGTGGTGCTTTTACTCTTCAACAATCTATTGATAGGGCTACAAAAGATTTCTTAAAGGCTGGAATCAACTGTATAGAGTACAAAGATGGACGTAGGGTTAATATTGCCTCTTATGCAGAAATGGCTATTAGAACATCAAATAAGCGTGCAAAATTGATGTCTGAAGGAGAAGTAAGAAATGCATATGGTATTCATACAGTTAGAATTTCAAAATATGGTCAATGTTCAGAAACATGTCTTCCTTGGCAAGGAAAAGTTTATATCGATGATGTATGGTCTGGTGGGACAAAAGAAGAGGCCAGGAGACTTAATCTTCCATTATTGAGTAAAGCTATTGCTGGAGGGTTGTTTCATCCAAACTGTAAACATACAATGACTACATATTTCTATGATTTAAAGAAAGAATTAGGAAAGTTACAAGATGATGGTATTGAAAATCCTCCAGAAGAACACGAACACAGGAAAAACCAAAAATATATACAACAGCAAAAAAGACTTGAAACTGGTTCTTTAGATCATATGAATATTGAACATGCACAAAGAATAATGGAGCAATGGATTGAGAAAGATAGAAAACTTGGATATAAGGACGAATGGTTACCGTTTAAGTTTGAAGAAAAAACAATACAAAAAATTGAAAATTCAGATGATGTTGTAAATGAGTACTTCAAAAAACTTCATATCTTTAGTAGAAATACAGTTCTTAAAGAGAATATTAAAAACGATTTAAAACATATGCCTATTAAGGATTTAGAATATATAAAAAAGAACAAAATTATGATTTTTTCTTCTAAAAAAGCAAGTTATTATGGAAGTCTTTTTAATGATAAAATTAGATATATTGTTTTGAATAAAAGCAAATCAAAGACAGGATTATTTGCTCATGAATTTGCACATTATGTATCTGAAGCGAAAAATATTGATAAGAGACTTTTAAGTTGTATTAACAATGTTTTTGAAAAAGGTGTAACAGTTGACTATAAAAAGTATGGAAAAAAAGAATATGTTATTGTTAAGTCAGACTTATTTGTAAGAAGCTATCAAGGGAGAACATACATTACCAAAGAAGAATTTAAAAAGAATGGTAGTGCTCTTTATAATAATATGCTTGTTGAATATGTTAGTGTTGGTTATGAAACATTTGTAACAAATCCTCAATTACTTTACGATAAAGATATCATGTTATATAATTATTTTAAAAATGGGGGATTATCAAAATGAGTAGTGAGATAAAAAAATATGTTTTAGAAGAAAGTGATGTTCCATTTACTGAGGAAGAATTAAAAGATCTTGATGAAGGGTTTGAATCGGAAGGAAGCTATCATGGTAATGATCCAAAAGTAATTGCAGAAATTCAGGCTGAAATGGAAAGAGATGAAGAATTCCAAAAATTTTTAAAATGGGCTGAAGAAATAGATAATGAAGAAGACAAATTAGAAAGAGCCGACAAATAGTCGGTTTTTATTTTGTTCAAAAGGAGGTGCTTTGGTGATGGATCCACCAGAAAGGAGTATATTATGAAAGTCAAATGTATTATTGATGAATACTTTGATAGGGAACTAGACAAGTATGTCAAGAAAGATGATATCCTTGAAATGAATGAGAAACGAGCAATATTTCTTATCAATAAGGGTTTTGTCGAAGAAATCAAATTAAATAAAGAAACGAAGAATGTTAAATAGCATTCTTTTTCTTTTGTCCAATCGCAGTATAAGACATAAAACTAATCTGAAGACTATGGTGAGCCACACCTAAAACAGAAGGAGATAAACATCTATGAATAAATTATTAAAATTAAACATTCAATTATTCGCTGCTGATGGTGGAGATGGAGCAGGTGGAACTGGTACTTCTACAACTGGTGCACAAGTTGAAACACAAGTACAACAACCACAAATTGATTATGAAAAGATGGCAGAAGCTATCAATAAACGTACATCCCAAACAGCAGATAGTGTATTAAAAGGTTATCTTAAACAACAGGGATTGACAGGAGAAGAACTTAATCAAGCAGTGAATACATTTAAGCAGCAAAAAGCAGCTGCTGAACAAAATGCAATTCAAGAACAAGAGAACATGAAATTAGAAAATCAAAAATTAAAAGCTCAAATCTTGAATTCAAATATTGACAGTAAACTAACTACTTTAGCCGCAGCTGAAGGTATATCTGCTGATAAGATTCCTTTTCTTGCTAAATTGATTGATAGAGAAGGTTTAGCAGATGAAAAAGGAAATATCCTTGACGATAAAATCAAGGAAGCAATGGGAGTAGTTATTAAAGCATTTCCTGATTTTAAAGGAAGTGTTCAACAAAAGAATAACGGTTTTCAACAGATTGGAAGTGCAGGTAGTGATGGACAACAAACTCCAGATACAAGAACTGTAGCTTTCCAAGATGGAAGAATCGTATTGCCTAGCAAAAAATAAGAAGGAGAGTGAGTAAAAATGGCAATTAATTATGTATCGCAATTTAGCAATGATTTATTATCATTGTATGCAACTGATTTAAAGTCAGTGAAGTTATTTAATTCAAATCCAAGAATTAAGATTATCAACACAAAAGATATCCGTTTACCAAAAATGAAAACAAGTGGATATAAAGATCATTCAAGAGGAACATTAGGGTTTAATTCAGGAACATATGAGAATGAATTTGAAACAAAGACTCTTGATCATGATAGAGATATTGAATTTCATGTAGATCCTATGGATGTTGATGAAACAAATTTAGTATTATCAATTCAAAATATTCAAGCTGATTTCGAGCAACGTCAAGCTATTCCAGAGCTAGACTGTTATACATTCTCAAAATTATATTCTGAACTTAACAGAGTAGCACCTGGTAATATTTCTACAACTGCTTTAACAACAGCTAATGTATTAGCAGACTTTGATAGTGTTGTAGAAAAGTTAGAGAACAAAGGTGTTCCAATTTCACGTTGCATCATCTATTGTACATCTTCATATAAGAAATTGTTAAAGAATGCTGAAGGGATTCAAAGAACATTAGATGCATCAAAAGGTAATGCCTTAGATAGACGTATTATTACAATGGAAGACTTTGATGAAATCGTGACTGTACCTTCTGAAAGATTATATACTGCTTACAACTTCACAGAAGGATATGCAGTTGATTCTACTGGTAAACAAATCAACTATATCATTGTTGATCCAGAAGCTCAGGTATCAAGAGTTAAATATTCATATATTCAAATGTTTGTTCCAGGTAGTGATTCAAGAACTGCGGATAACTATTTATATCAAAATAGACGTTTCAATGGTACATTTGGTTTAGATGAGTTATTGAAATATGGATGTTATATGAATGTGGAAGCAGGTGAATAAGAATGAAAGCAAGAAAAGAAAACAAAGTGTATGATATCAATGAGGCATCTAAACAGACATATTTAGATCAAGGATTTGACATCTATGATGATAATGGAAAGGTCATGGAATATACACCATTAAAAACTATCAAATATAATGAGCATTTGAAGGAGTTAAAGTTAGCAAGAGCTGAAAAAGATGAAAAAATTGATTTATTACAAAAAGAAATTGATGAATTGAGTTCTCATCAACAGCAAGTAGCTGACAATGTTATGGATTTATTAAAAGGATATGCTGAAGTTAAAGGTGTAGATGTTGGCGCATCCACATCAGCAAAAGGCATTCTTGAAAAAATTTTAGAAGCAGAAAAAGAAATGTAGGTGATACTTATGTATCAGCCATATGCTGATAGCACTTATTATTCACAAGAATATGAAGGTGAAAGTGCTAATATTGATAAAAAAACATTAAACAAATATCTTAAAAACGCATCAAGAGATATTGATGTGTTGACCTACAATAGAATAGTTGCTATAGGATTTGATAATTTAACAGATTATCAAAAAGAGAACATTAAGGAAGTGTGTTGCGAACATGCTTCCTTTCTTTATGAAAATGAAACTATGCTAAAAACCTATCTCTCTAGTTATGCAATCAATGGAGTTAATATGAGCTTTGGTAATAGCTGGAATATGCACATTGAAAATGGTGTGGCCATTGATAAAAGTCTTTATGAGAGACTTTGTTCAACAGGATTGTGTTGTGGGAGCCTTTATTATGACTAGATGGCCACAACTTATTCTTCCTCAATTCTGTAATACTGATATAACAGTGACTATAGAAAGTGAGGAACTTAATGAGAATGGAACACCTAAAACATTGCTAGAGTGGAGTGGAAAGTGTAATTACCAGGATAAGGCCAAAAGAATATGGACCTCTGATAAGGTTCTTGTAGAGGTTACAGGTACATGTTTGATACCTGGAGATATAGCACCTAATATGAATGTTATTCCTAAAGGAATAGTACATGTTCTAGGAATGGACAGAGAGCTAGTTCTAGGGACGAAAGCACGTAATCCTGATGGAACAGTCAATTATACTCAATTGGAGCTAAGATGATGAAATATGCAAATTCTAGAGTTGTACTTAATCAAAGTGCTTTAAACAAAATTACAAAAGCAGCAACAACAGCTTTAAGTATGACAGGTGATTATATTCTTGGAGAGGTCGTTGAAAAACAAGTTGTACCTTTTGGAGATTCATTTGAATATGGCGGTAAAACTCATCAAGGAGGAACACTACAAGATAGTAGGTATGTCAATAAGAAACAATCATCTCAAGGACATGTTATAGTTGGGTTCAATGCACCATATGCAAGAAGATTATATTTCCATCCTGAATATAATTTCAGAAAGGTAGATAATCCAAATGCAAAAGGCAAATGGCTTGAAGATTGGTCTGAAAAGGGAAAATACGCTAAAGAAGTAGAGGCTGCTTATGGATATTTTCTAAAAAAACTAGGAGGACTTTAAATGATTCATTTAAAAGATGTGAATGAATGGTTAAAAACTTTAGAAGTAAAGTTTGATAATTACTATATAGGATTTCTTGATAAGAAAAAGGATAAATCTTTAGGGGTTTACAACCTGAAAAGAGATAATCGTCCTATTATAGCCATTGGTGGGATTGAAAACAGTTCATATAATGTCAAAAAGATTAGCCTTCTTGTACATTATAATCAAGCTGGTGATGAAACCGAGGAAATAGCTAATCAATTATTTGAAGAAATCATGAATAGTAAACCTGGAACAATTGGTAAACATAAAGTATATTTCGTTGGAATGCTTAACAATGAAGCTATAGATGTAGGTAGAGATGATAAAGGTATTTGTGAATATGTTATAGAATTTGAAATTTATTATAAAAGAGAAAAGGAGATAAGATAAAATGAAAAATACAGGAGTATACCCATGTTACGAAAACCAATTTCAGATTGATGTTTCAACGACAGAAACACCAGAAATGAGTAATATTGCTGATTGTACAACATTTTCAGTATCATTTGATAATGGTGTAGAAGAATGGAATCCATTTGATACTGAAGGATGGACTCGTAGATTGATGACTTCTAAGGCTGTTACAATTTCAGTTACAGCAATGAGAAACGTCTCAGATAAAGGAAATGATGCAGTTGCTGAGCTTGCATGGAAAAATGGTAGAAGTGTTGAAAAGGATTTTCAATGGACATTTCCTGATGGAACTGTTGTTAAATTTGCAGGAGCTATTATTAATGTGAAAAATGTTGGATCTGGAGATTCTACATCAGTTGCACCTTTAGAGTTTGATGTTATGTCAAACGGAAAACCAATAATTACACCAGCTGCTTAAACATGAGGGCAAATGCCCTCTTTTATTTTATATATAGGAGGAAAAAATATGGCAAGACATATAGATTTAACAAATAAGTTGGATATGGAAAAACCAACAATAACAATTAATGGAAAAATATATGAGATTAATGATGAAAAATCAAATATTCTATCAATGAACAGTTTATTAAATAAAGGTAACCTTTCAGAAGTCGAGATGTTTGATAAGATTATTGAAAAACTTTTAGGTAAAAAAGCATTAAAGGAATTAGATAATCTTCATCTTGGTCTCAAACAGTATGAGAAGATTGCGTTTGCATTAATGGCGTGCGTAAATGATGAAGAATTAGAAGATGTTGAACGTCGATTTCAGGACAGAAAAGATTAGTAATGTAGAGTATTGGTATGATATTGAGGAAGACTGGTCGTTAATTGAGGCCAGTTTTTTAATGCAATATGGAATAAGATTAAGGGCTGTTAACGATATGTCTTATGATGAGTTTTGCTCATATTTATCAGGTATCATGCCAGATACACCTCTAGGTAATGTAGTAAGGATAAGAAGCGAAACGGATAAAGAATTGTTAGAAAGTTTCACCCCAGAGCAAAGGAAAATACGTAGTGATTGGCTAGGTAGACAAGCAAGTGAAAAATCTGATGAAGATACACAGGAGTACTTAAAGAATATTTTAAAAGCATTCAAAGATTTAGCAGGTGAAGGAGGTGTAGATAATGGCTAATAAGGTCGGAGATATTATCCTTGAATTACAAGTTGATAATAAGACTTTTCAAGCAAAAATAAACAAGATGTCAAGTAATGGAGCTAAGCAGCTTGAATCTTCTTTTGGATCAAGTTTTGGAAAAATAGGAAAGATGGCAGCAGTTGCATTTTCTGTTAAAACCATTACTAGTTTTATTGGATCTTGTTTGAGTTTAGGAAGTGGATTGACAGAGGTACAAAATGTGGTCGATACAGCTTTTCCTAATATGTCAGCACAAGCAAACGCTTTTGCAAAAAGTGCGATGGACTCATTTGGCTTAAGTGAAACAGTTGCTAAAAAGTATTTAGGTACTTTTGGTGCAATGGCTAGCGCATTTGGATTTAGTGAAAAGGAAGCTTATGATATGAGTGAGGCATTAACTGGTTTGGCTGGAGATGTTGCATCATTTTATAATCTTTCTTCTGATGAAGCCTATACAAAATTAAAATCAGTATTTACTGGTGAAACTGAATCCTTAAAAGATTTAGGAGTAGTTATGACTCAAACATCACTTGATCAATATGCAATGGCTAATGGGTTTGGAAAAACAACATCAGCAATGAGTGAACAGGAAAAAGTGGCTTTGAGAATGGCTTTTGTTACTGAGCAGTTATCAATGGCAAGTGGTGATTTTATAAAGACACAAGATAGTTGGGCTAACCAAACAAGAATTCTTGAGTTAAGATTTGAAAGTTTAAAAGCTAGTTTAGGTAAAGGCTTTATTGCTGTGTTTACACCAGTTATAAAAGGGATTAATTGGGTATTATCAAAACTTCAAATTTTAGCTGATAGTTTTGCGAGTATGATGGAATTTTTAACAGGATCATCATCAAATTCACCTAATAAAGGTAATGTGGTAAGCAATGTTTCAAATGATTTGAATGAAGCATCAAATAGTGCTGATAACTTAGGTGATGGACTAACTTCAACAGGTAAGAAAGGAGAAGCTGCTGCAAAAAAAATTCAGAAGGCATTTTCTAAAGTTGATACTATTAATAAATTATCATTTGGTGATGATAAGAATTCAAGCAATACCTCAAGTGACAATTCAGTAAAATCAGAAAATATATCAAGTGCAGTAGAATTTCCTAAAGCTACACAAGAGGCTTCAGTATTTGAAACTATGATTTCTGGTATTGTTGATGAATTTAAAAGGTTGTCCGAACTGTTTATGGAAGGATTTGAATTAGGGTTTGGAGATTCCATCACAAATATTAATAATTTAAAAACTTATATTTCTTCTATTGGTACAAGCTTAAAGAATATTTTTACTGCTCCTGAAGTAGTTAATGCAGCAAAAACATGGGTGGATAGTACTGTTAAAATGCTAGGGAGTATTACAGGATCTATTTCTTCTATAGGAATTAGTATTGGTACTCTTTTGGTAGGAAGTGTAGCAGACTATATTTCTAAAAATCAAGATACAGTTAAAAAGTTTATTCTCAATTGGTTTGATTTGAGTTCTAAGAAGAATGATATTATTGCTAATTTCAGTATTGTACTTGCAGAAATTGTCAATGTGTTTTCTGGTCCTACTGCTATAAGCATTGGTTCAAATTTGATAGGTATCATATTGAATAGTGCTATGGGAGCACTAACCTTATTGAATAAGTTAGGAACTGATATATTAGATGCTATCACAGGACCAATTATATCTAATAAAAGCAAAATCAAAACAGCGATAGAAAATACATTAAAACCAATAGAAACAATTGTTTCTACACTTAAGAACTTTATAGATAATACTATAAAAAGTATTACAAAAATGTATGATACACATATTCATCCTTTCATTATGAATATTAAGAATGGAATTAGTGATTTAGTAGGTACAATCCTAGACGGATATAATAAGTATATTGCTCCAGTATTGGAAAAATTATCTAAAAAATTCAAAGAGGTATTTGAAAATTCTGTGCAACCAATGGTAGATAAATTTTCAGAAACTATGGGAAGTATTTTTGATTTATTGAACGATTTGTGGGTTAAAATTCTGCAACCACTATGTAAATGGATAATTGAAAATATTATGCCTATTATAGCTGATATTGTAGATGCTCTTGGAGAGTCTTTTTTAGATGCTATAGAAACTGTATCAAACTTCTTAAGTGGAGTATTTGATGTTATAAAAGATATTGTTGATATTATTGGTGATTTTATAGATGGAGTAGGTGATATTGTTGATGTTGTTAAAGGGATTCCTGAAAAGGTTTCTATGACAATAACAGCAGTCAAAGATAAAGCATTTGATTTAGCGAAAAGTGCATGGGAATCTATAAAAAATAGTAAAGTTGTAAAAACTTTGAGCGCAATCAAGAATAAAATATTTGATAGTGCAAAAAAGGTTTGGGATTCTATTAAAAATGGAACTTTTTCTAAGACACTAAAAGCAGTTAAATCTAAGATATTTAACACTGCAAAAAAAGCATGGGATGCAATCAAGAATGGATCATTTACTAAAACATTAAAAGGAGCAGTCACTAGTGGATTGAGCAAAGCAAAGAAAATTTGGGATAGTCTTAAAAGTAAAACCTTAAGCTTAGGAATGAAATTATCTGCTGCGGTAGGAAATATGAAAGATTTTGTTAATGGAATCATTGGAGCAATAAATAAAAATATTATTTCGAAGATATACATTAAGATTCCTGATGCAGTTCCATTTATTGGTGGAAATAAAATTGGGCCTCCACCAAACATACCAAGACTAGCTCAAGGTGGTTATGTAAGAGCAAATCAACCTCAATTAGCTATGATTGGTGACAATAGGCACTATGGCGAGATTGTCGCACCAGAAAATAAAATGATAGATATGATTGACACTGCTTTAAAAATGCAAAAAGAACAAGGTAATGTACAAGGTCTTGATACTATAATTTCATTAATTAGAGAATTAATAAATCTTGTAAAGAACTTAACTCTTAAAGTTGATGTTGATGTGAAGAAACTATCTATATTGCTTGAAAATGCAAAGAAGGAACGTCAAATGATAGGAGGTTAGAACATGGCATATAAACAACTTTTATATATTAATGGATATGAAGTACCAAATATCATTAGTTATGAGGATCTTTTATCTGAACAGGATGGAGAAAACTCTGGTCGTACTCCTAATCTAAATATGAATAGAGATATTCTTGGAAGAATAGCAAATATTTCTGTAAAACTTGGTCCTACTGAAGGAAGTGTTATAAGGAAAATTCTTGCTATTCTCAAGAAAAATGATATTACAGTCAAGTTTCTAAACAGTGAAATAAACGACTATAGTATTATAAGTTGTTATTGTATTGATCCCAAAAAAGAAAAATTAGCAACTATGGGTGATTACTATAAATCACTTGATTTTACGCTTGTCTCAAATGGGAGGGTTGATTAATGTATCAGGTCAGTAATCAGTTTAAAGAAAACATTGTTAAAAATGCACGAAGGGTTAAGGGATATATTGATATTCATAACACCATACATAATTTTATAACTTGTACATTGGATGACAATATATATAGCAGTGATACAAATACATTTATTGGTTCGTTCATTGCGAAAAGCGGTACAATAAAAGTTGATTATAAAGACTCGTTAAATTTAGAAAACGGGTCTTTTCTGTTATATTTTGGTATACAGCTAGAAGATGAGACAACCGAATATGTACCTATGGGTAAGATGAATGTTTATGAAAAGATAAGTGATACTGAATATAAATTTATGGATAACAGAATGTATTTTAATAATCATTTTGATGATGCTCAAATATCTTATCCTATTACAATATTAGACTATTTGAAAAGTGTGTGTGAACAAGCAGGCTGTGAGTTAGAGACTACTTCTTTTCCAAATAGTGATTTTATTATAAATAAAAGACCATTTGCTGATGGATATATTCCAACAATGAGTGAGATTGTGACTGCTATTGCACAAATCTCTTGCTCGTTTGCTTGCATTAATAGAGATGGGAATTTAGAGTTGAATTGGCTTACAGATATTGATCAATCTTATACTGCTGAAAATCTTAGTTCCTATCCTATTGTGTATGAGAAATATGGACCTGTTAATCAAGTGATATTAAGTACACAATTAGAAAATAACTCTGAGGAATTGGAAGATGAAGAAATAGAAGAGAATGCTATAAATCAAGAAGTTATAAGGCAAGATGAAGAAAGTATAGAAGCTAATGGTATAACATCTTTAAAAATTATTGATAATCCAATTGCCAATCTAGATAAAGACAAGATTATTGTTGAATTGTGGAACAGGCTAAAAGGTTTTGAATATATTCCCTATAATGTTTCTATGCAAGGGCAATTTCATCTTGATACAGGTAATATGATTGACATAGAGACAAAAGATGGGTCAGTTATAAATGTTATTGTAATGAATCATACAATGAATTATTCGGGTGGTATTTCAAGCAGTATCTCTGCCGAAGCACAAAGTGAAAATCAAATAACTTATGCACAAGAATCAAGTTCTAATATATTAATGAACCAAATTTTTGTTAAACTAAATGCTGAAATCCTTAATGTATCAAAAAAATTCACTGCATTAAGTGCAAAGATAGATGATTTAGATGTTGGTAATTTAGAAGCTACCTACGCTAAGATTGATTTATCTAATGTTGGAACAGAATATGTTTCTAATCTGTTTGTAAAAAGTGGAGTATTTGAAAAAGTTGAAGGAGAAGAAGGCATTCTTTATGAATTAACTTCTGTTAAGTTCAATGGTGATTTAATCAAAGCAAACACTGTCATTGCAGATAGCCTGGTACTAACAGGACAAGATGGTTTGTATTACAGAATGAATGCAGAAGGTGGACATCTTACAGAAGAACAATTAACAAATGAAGTCTATCAGAAATATTTAGATGGAACAAATATTGTGGCCAATAGTGTTACTGCAGATAAGATGAATGTGAATAAATTAAGTTCCTTAACTTCTGATTTAGGAGATATAACAGGTGGTAGTCTTAACATAAATGATAAATTTATTGTAGACAGTCTAGGAAACATGAAAGCTATTAATGGAGAGTTTAGTGGAAAGATTGATGCGTTAAGTGGATCTATTGGTGGCTTTTCAATAGAAAACAATTCACTTGAAGTAGATATACTTAAAACAATAGATGGAACATTAAATAGAAAACAATTTATTCTTGATGCAAGTAAAAACGTTATTTTCTTTAGGTCATATAGACCAGCTAGTGATATTGAATATGGTCCAGGGGAAGAAATAAGAATAAGCCATAAAGGCTTTGAAATGGAATCAGGAACATATGGTGGAAAAATAGATTATTATGTATCTTTAGATTATGAATCACTAGGATTTGATGGAGATATGTGTAATGCAAGTTATGGTGTCAATGGAATTGATATATATGACAATAGCGATATTGAAGCTGGATTAAAAAGTACAACTATAGATGCAAATAAAATTATCACACATGGTTATATTAGAACCAATGGCGGATTATATACTGGTGGAAAAACAAGTGCAGTTGATGGAAAAGCTGGTGGAACATTAGGAACAAATGGCTATTTACATTTGGTTGCTGATAAATCAAGAAATAATCCAGGTATTAGTTTTTACTATGACTTAGCAACAAGTGCAACTCATCAATTAGCAGCTAGGCAAAATGATTTTTACTTTTCTAAGCCTGTTACAGTTAATGGAGTTATTAGAACAAGTAATACCAGTGCTTTTGGAACATATAATTCAAAAGGAACACCAGGAAATCTTATCTATTGTTCTAGTGATGATCGTGTCATTATAGGAACATCAGCAACAGGCGTTTATGGAAATACAGATATATATGCAGGAGACTTTATGAAGTTTCATGCAAATAGTAATTCTGATTCATATAAGGCAACTGCATTAGAATTGTTTAGGGAACAAAGTGATAATCATAGAACTGTATTAAGACCAGCTACAAACTCTGGAGCATATCTTGGAACAACAACGTACCGTTTTAATACAGCCTTTTTTACAAATGCTATTACAGCATCAGATTTAAAGGAAAAAGACGTTATTGAAGATTTTGATTTTAAGGCTAAAGACTTCATTATGGGATTAGAACCTATAGCTTATAGAAGAAAAGGTAAAGGGGATACAGGAGAACGTATTCATATAGGTCTAGGAGCACAAACATTAGCAAGTCATATCAAAGATTTAAATCTAGGAGATTTATCAATGGTGCAAGCTAGTATTATTGATGGTGACAATGAAAGAGCATACCGTGGAGAAGATATAGATGATGAATTATTATCATGGGGTATAAATTATACGGAACTTGTCCCTTACCTAATTTTAATGTTAAAAGAACAACAAAAGAAAATAGATTTTTTAGAGGAAGAAATAAATGAAATCAAACAAATGATTTTAAATAAAGAAAATATGGAGGAAAAATAAAATGAAAAAAATAGAATGGTTCATAAGCTCTGTTGTAGGAGCTTTTTTTAGTTTCTTTGGGATATTAGCAATTCCATTAGCTTTGTTAGTTACATGTAACTTGATTGATTACTTTACAGGTATAGCAGCAGCAAAAGTTACAGGTATCAAAATAACAAGTGATATTTCTTATAGAGGGATTGTTAAGAAAGTAACAATGTATGTATTAATATTTGTAGGATTTGGAATTGATTGCATGATTAGTTATGTTACATCAACATTACATATTGATATGGTATTACCATTACTATTCAGTGCAATCATTGCTTCATGGTTAGTTATTAATGAATTGATTAGTATTACAGAGAACTGTGAAAAGATTGGTGTTGAGATACCATTATTAGCACCAGTATTAAGATTTATTAGAAAGAAGATAGAATCAACTGTAGATGTAGATATAGAGGAGGAATAGATAATATGTCTTATACATTAAAAACTAATATTGCCAATAAAAATAATTATGGTTCAAAAAGAAAGACATCAAGTATCAAGTATATTGTTGTTCATTATACTGCTAACAATGGAGATAAAGCTGTAAACAATGCGAATTATTTTAAAAATAATATCGTAAAAGCAAGTGCTCATTACTTTGTAGATGATACAACAGTATATCAAAGTGTTTTAGATAATTATATTGCTTGGTCTGTTGGTGGAAGCAAATATAACAATAATGGTGGGAAACATTATGGTAAGTGTACTAACTCTAATTCAATATCTATAGAATTATGTGATGTTACGAAAGATAGTAAAATCTATCCATCAGCTAAAACGATAGAAAATGCTATTGAACTAACAAAAAAATTAATGAAGAAATATGGTATTAAAACAGATCATGTTATTAGACATTATGATGTTACAGGAAAGAGTTGTCCTGCATATTGGTGTGGAAGTAATGAAAAAGATAAGAAATGGAAAACAGAGTTTCATAATAAATTAATTACACAAACACAGTCTAGCACAAAAAAGAAATATGCTGGAACATTCCCAATTGGAACACTAAAAAAAGGAAGCAAAGGAATACAAGTAAAAAATTTACAAAAATTCCTAAATTGGTATGGAAATTATAATTTAAAAGTAGATGGAAACTTTGGTAGTGCAACAGAGAAAGCATTAAAAATATTCCAAAAAGCAACTGGTTTAACAGCAGATGGAATATATGGTCCTAAATCTCTAGCAAAGGCAAAAGCTATTAAAAAATAAATATTGATATAAAATATGCCTATCCTCGTTTTTGAGGATAGGTGTTTTTTTGCATTTTGTACAGTTTCAATACACAAAAAAAGGTGTCGAAAAGGTGTCGAAAAGACGTCGTATTGTAATTAACCCTAAAAATATAGTATAAAAATGGTGATTGGAATTAATTGATAAAACAAAAAAGCCTTGATTTAATCAAGACTTTTTATCTTACTATTTACAAGCCTCTTCGATAGCAACAGCAACAGCAACAGTTGCACCAACCATTGGGTTGTTACCCATACCGATTAATCCCATCATTTCTACGTGAGCAGGAACTGATGAAGAACCAGCGAATTGTGCATCACTGTGCATACGTCCCATAGT
>JAETUM010000056.1 GCA_021768625.1 Candidatus Stoquefichus sp.
TTTACATATTTCTATTTTTAATTCTTTTGAATATTGACTTTTTCTTCCCAATATAAAAACCTCCCGTATCAGTGTTTAATTATTTACACTGTCTACTAGGAAGTTATCATATCAAACTTCATTTAGTTGTAGCTTCTTATTTTGTATACATTTTTCTTAATTGAATGATCAGTGTAGGAATAAGTGAAAAAGCATAGATACAAAGAAGTTGAAGTAATGTTATTGGATGAATCATAAATAATGAGTGTAAGAATGGAATAAATAAAATGATATGCAATAGTATAAATCCAATGAAAAAGGCATAAAGACTAGGCATATTTGAAAATAATCCAATATGAACAAGAGAATCATCACTACGACAATTTAAACCATGTAATAAACGAGCTAAACAAATTGTAGAAAACGCCATTGTTGATGCAGTCAAAGAATCCATTTTCAATCCCATCAAATATGAACACATTGTACATAAAGCAATAACAATACCTTCATATCCTATTTCTAACAATAAAGTTCGACTTAAAAGAGAATCATTCATACGTCTTGGCTTTTCTTTAAGAACATCATTATGATTAGGTTCCATTCCAATAGCAATAGCAGGAAGAGAATCAGTAATTAAGTTCATAAATAATAAATGTACAGGATAAAAGGGTGTAGGTAGTAATAAAAGAGAAGCAAGAAATACACAGATGATTCCTGCAAAATTACCTGATAATAAATAGTGAATTGAATTTTTTATATGTTGATAAACATTACGCCCAGTCATAATAGCCTTTACAATTGTTGCAAAGTTATCATCAGTTAAAATCATATCAGCTGCATCTTTTGAAACTTCTGTACCACCTTTTCCCATAGCAATACCTATATCACTTTGTTTTAAAGCAGGGGCATCATTGACACCATCACCTGTCATGGCAACAATTTGTCCTTTCTTTTGCCATGCTTTCACAATGCGAATTTTATGTTCAGGAGATACACGAGCATAAACACTGATATATGGAAGTTTTTCATTCAATTCTGTATCGCTCATTTTTTCTAATTCTTTCCCTTCAATAGATAAATCATCATTATGATATATACCAATTTTTTCAGCAATACTTCTTGCTGTGATAATATGATCACCAGTGATCATGATAGGCTTTATTCCTGCAGCTATACATTGTTTGACAGCAGTAGAACTTTCCACTCTTGGAGGATCTATGAGAGCGACTAAACCAATAAATGTAAGGTTATTTTCATCATTTTTATGAATTTGTTTATTTTGAAAATCTTTATATGCAAGTCCTAAAACACGTAAACCATGATGAGCATAGTCTTGATTTTTCTTTTTTATGCTTTCAATATGTCTTTGAGAAAGAATTTCTTTTCGCCCATTAACAAGAATACTTTGACATCTTTGAATAATAATATCAGGAGCACCTTTTGTATATAAGTGGTGTAAAGAAGCAACACTCATTAATTTTCTATCAGAATCAAAAGGTAATTCTTGTGTTCGTATAGCTGTGTTTTGAAAATGAGTATCATTTTTTGTATGACGATGAACAAAGTCAATTAAAGCGAGTTCTGTAGGATCACCAATTCTTTGAGTATCAGATATTTGCGCATTATTACAAAGAAGACAAGCTTTAAGAAAAACATTATGATCATGATAAAGACTATTCATTTGATTCATATCAATAGTTTGATTATAAAAATAAATAGATTGTATTGTCATTTTGTTTTGGGTAAGAGTCCCAGTTTTATCACTACATATGATAGAAACACAGCCTAGACTTTCAACAGAATTTAAATTCTTTATAATAGCATTGTCTTTAACCATTTTTTGTGTACTCATAGATAATACAATTGTCACGATAGATCCTAAAGCTTCTGGAATAGCAGCAACAGCTAATGCAACAGCAATCATCAAAGAATCTAATAATGTTTTTTTCGCAAGAAAGAGATTAAGACATAAAACAAGAATACATATAATCACAATAACAATAGATAGTTTCTTACTAAAATCATCCAAATTAATCTGTAAAGGTGTTTTACGTTGTTGTGCATTATTTAAAAGAGAAGCGATTTTCCCCATTTCAGTATTCATACCAACTTTTGTGACAACATATTGTCCTGTCCCTTGTGTAACCAAAGTTCCAGAAAAAACCATATTGATTTGATCATTAATCATAACTGTATGATAGAGTCTATCTGATGTTTTATCAACACTTTCTACTTCCCCAGTTAAGGCACTTTCATTTGTTTTAAGTGCTGAACATTCAATAATACGTCCATCACCACTTATCATATCACCAGCTTCTATTTGAACAATGTCACCGACTGTTAATTGTGTAGAATTGATTTCTTGAAGATGATTATCTCTTATAACTTTAACTTGAGGAACTGATAAATCTTTTAAGCTTTTTAATGATTTCTCTGCTTTAACTGTTTGCACTGTTCCTAATATTGCATTCATAATAATGACAAAAATAATAACCAAAGCACTTTCAAATTGGTGACTTATGCCAGAAATAATAGCAGCACTAATCAAAATTATAACAAGCAAATCTTGGAATTGTTTTAGAAAAATCATAAGACAAGAATCTTTTTTTCCTTCATCAAGAACATTATATCCATATTGTTGTTGATGTTTTTCAACTTGTTGCTTTGATAAACCTTGTTTTGATGTATGACACTTTTGTAAAACTTCTATAATTTCTTTTTGATAATACATAATGTCCTCCTTTAATATCTTAAGTGTGAAATATTTTATCATTCTCAAAGTTCAGTTTATGTTATTTTATGGAAATGAATTATGTTATTCATTTTAAATAGATAAAATAGAAAAGAATTTTAGAATTTGTTTAGAAATTTTAAATAATCGTATCTTTACATTAGATATTTTAAGATTTATAATAAAAAATGAGCTTTAAAAAGCAGATAAGGAAAGTTTTTGGGGAAGGTGATTTCATGCATAAGTACATAAAAAGAGTTATATCTTTTGTTGTTTGTTTAATGATGATTGTTGGACTTAGCCATGATGTTGAAGCAGTTGCATATAAACTTAATGGTAAGACATATACAATTAAAAAATATTCAACATCAAAAACAGCAACATTAAAATTAACAAAAACAGGAACATATACTCTATATGTGTATACAAAAGATAAAAAAAGAACAGTTAAAAAACAAAAAACAATTAAAGTAGTTGCCCCTTATAAAGTATCTTTAAAAACATCAGGTAAATATGTAAATGATACAATTAAGCTAACAGCAAGTTCAACTGGTGGAAAGGGGACAAAACAATATAAATTTTCATATAAATATAATGGTAAAACATATACAATAAAGGATTATTCAAAAACAAAGAGTGTTTCTTTTAAACCTAAGAAAACAGGAAAATATCAGTTTATTGTTCAATGTAAAGATAGTAGAAAAAAAGTAACTTCTTGTTCAAAAACATTGAATCTTCAATATCCAGAATTAAAAGTATCTTTTAAAGCAAAAGGAAAATATATAAATGATGCTATTCAATTAACAGCTAATTCAAGTGGTGGAAAAGGGAAGAAACAATATAAGTTTACATATAAGTTTAAAGGTAAAACACATACATTAAAAGACTATTCATCAACAAAAACTTTATCTTTTCATCTTCAAGATGAGGGAGAATACCAATTTATTGTTCAATGTCGTGATGAGAGAAAGAAAGTTGTTACAAAGTCAGAAAAACTTAGATTACAGTATCCTGAGTTGAAAGTTTCATTTCATGCAACAGGAAAATATATTAATAATCCAATTCAACTAACTGCCGATGCAACAGGCGGTTTAGGGGAAAAAGAGTATAAGTTTGCTTATCAACATAATGATAAGAAGTATGTACTTAATGATTTTTCAAAAAGTCAAACAGTTTCATTTGAACCTGATGATATAGGAGAATATCAATTTTTTGTAGAATGCAAAGATAAAAGAAATCAAAAAGTTTTAGAATCTACAAAATTAGTTATTGAAGATGAGCCTGCATTTCAAGTTGAATTAGATGTTCCAGATAAATATGTTCGTGAAAAAATGAATATAAAAGCAAATGCAGAGGGAGGACAAGGAGATTATCAATATCGCTTTGTATATCGTCTCAAAGACGAAGAAGTTGTACTTCAAGAATACTCTGCAAAAAATAGTGTTTCCTTTACACCAACAGAAGAAGGAGACTATGAATTTGAAGTAGAATGTAGAGATGCTGAAGGTAATATAACAACATCTACAATGATAAGAAAGTTAATTATCAACCCTGCTCGAACAAAGGTTGTTAATGTAGCAAAATCTTGGTTAGGCTGCAAAGAAAGTGATGGAAGTCATAAGAAAATCATAGATGTTTATAATGGCTATAAGCATAGTTCAGCAACTGTTAATTATAAAGTTAAGTATACAGATGCATGGTGTGATACATTTGTGAGTGCTTGCTTCATTAAAGCAGGATATGCATCAATCAGTGGAACAGAATGTGGATGTCAAAGACATATTGATAATGTCTTAAAGAAAAAGGGAGCATGGGAAGAATCAGATGATTATATTCCACAAGCAGGAGATATTATTTTCTATCATGGAAATGCTGAGAAGTGTGATTCTACAAAGGACTGTCAACATAATAGCCATCATGTTGGTTTGGTTGCTGAGGTTAATGGGCAAAATATAAAAGTTATAGAAGGTAATTATAGTGATAGTGTGAAGTATCGCACAATTAAAGTTGGAGACGCGAAAATAAGAGGATATGGTGTACCAAAATATCCTCATTAAATCAAAAAGATATAATATGTGAATAAACACAATTATATCTTTTTATTTATTCTTAAACCAATAAACAATTCCATTTTCATTATAATTTCCAGTAATAGGATCTGTAGGAACTTTTTTGATGTTTTTGGATGGTGTATACCATTTTTCTTCTTTTTGAAGATAATTGGCCATTGTTTGAAAAATAACCTTTGGAACACGCTTATCTAGGGACATTGTTAATTGACGATTATCATCATATCCAGCCCAACTCACAATTGTATAATGAGGATTATAACCTGCACACAATGAATCATAAGGACTTGTTCCTGTTTTAACAGCAAATGTTGTATTCACTGGATAAGATGCCATTGTTGCTGAGGCATAGGTATTATATTCTTTGTGAAAAGGTGTTGTTAAAAGTTGATTTAAAACAAGACAAGTATCTTTGTCTAAAAGTTCTTGATTTTTAGCTTTATATTCATATAAAACAGTACCATTATCTGTATAAACCTTTTGAATCATATGAACATCATTATATGTACCTTCATTCGCAAAAGTTGTGTAAATAGATGATAATCTATATATATTTGTATTAAGTGTTCCTAATGCTAGTGAAGGGTGTGGCGATACATGAGTGAATTGAAATTTATTGAGAATATTAACTAACGCTTGTTCACCTAAAAACATATGTGTTTTTACTGCATAAATATTATCACTCACAGCAATAGCTTGTGCTAATGTTACATCTTTATTTGCATATTTCTGATTAAAGTTTGTAGGAGCATAAGTTTCTCCATTATCTAACTTAAATGTTGTTGCTTCACTTTTAAATTTGGTTGTAGGAGTAAAACCATTTTCTAAAGCAACATAATAGAGTAATGGTTTCATTGTTGAAGCAATTTGTCTCGAGGCACCTGTTGCTCGATTAAATTGTGAGTCATTATAATTTTTTCCACCAATGAGTGCTAAAACTTCTGCTGTTTGACTATTCACAACCATACTAGAAACTTCTAATTCTTGACGATCTTTCATTTGTTCTTGTACAGTTTTATGAAGTTTTTTTTGAACATCTTGATTAAGTGTTGTTTCAATATTTAAACCTTGATTAATATAATTATCTTGATATAATCCTAGATCTTTTAACTCTGATATAACAGCATTTTTATAATAAGGATAAATTGTTGATAGTGAAAGAGAAGGATTTTTATTTAAAACAAATGGTGTTTTTGATACTTCATCTGCTTTTTCTTGGGTAATATAGTTTTCTTTAACAAGTTGATCTAGAACAAGTTTTTGTCTTTTTTTAGCTGCTTTATTATTTTTAAATGGTGAAAAGTAATTTGGACCATTAACAACCCCAGCTAACATTGTTGCTTCATTTAAATCTAAATCTTTAGGATCTTTATTAAAATAATACTTAGCTGCATTTTTAATACCATAAATCCCATGTCCATAATATACAGTATTAATATATCCTTGTAATATTGTATCTTTATCATAATGTGCTTCTAATCTTGTTGTTAAGAAAGCTTCTTTAATTTTTCTCGACCATGTTTTTTCATTTGTTAAAAAGAGCAATCTTGCATATTGTTGAGAAATTGTACTTGCACCCTCTGATTTCCCTTGTTCTATGATATTTGTTTTAATCGCACGTAATATACCAATAGGATCAAATCCTCTATGTGAATAAAAGCGATGATCTTCTATTGCAACAATACTTGCTAAAAAATCTTTGCTCACATCTTTTAAAGCAACATCATTACTTTGTTGGTTAGATTGATAAAAAACTTCATGATTTTGATCATACATCTTTATATAGTGTCCTTGTCCCAAACTTGGCTTTTCCATAATATAACTAGAACCATATATAATAATCATAATTGATAAAAAAGTAATCAAGATGCCTTGTACCCATTTTATAAAAGTTTTCAAGAAAATCACCTCGACTCTTATTTTTAACGAAAATGTGCTATAATATTCAAGGTGATAAAAAATGTATCAAAATAAATATATACAATATAAAGCTATCTTTAAACAAGATGGAGAAACAGAAACCATTCAGTATCAAGCAAATGGTCTATTTCATAAAGGAAAGAAAACATGTTTAAAATTTGATATACCAGAGAATACTATTGATATTTCTTATGGTGAAGATGAGATTTGTTTAAAACATGGACAATCATGTTTAAAGTTGAATGTCAATAAAGATATTTGGAATCAATATCAACTTCCTTATGGTCAAGCTTTATTAAAAACAAGAGTTTGTTTATTTGAAGCTAATGATCATCGCATTAAATTAAAATATGAATTACATGATCAACAATCACTTATTTCAACAGTTTATATATTTATAACAATGACTACAGTGGAGGAAGCATGAAATTACTAAAGATATTTACAAGTCGTATATTTGTATTTGGGCTATTAATCCTATTACAAGCTATGTGGGTTATTTTATTTACTTCATCTCTTCTTTCATCTTATGCTTGGTTAAGACCTATTCTTTTTTTGATGAGTATGAGTATTGTTTTATGGTTAGTTATTAAAGACGAGAATCCTTCATATAAAATTTCTTGGATTATTTTAATATTTATTTTTCCGATCTTTGGAGGGTTATTGTATCTTTTTATTGGTAATAAGAAACCATCACAACATTTAGAAAAAAGAATGAAGCCTATTCTCCAACAATTAGATCAATATATGTTATTAGAGAATGATGTTTCAAGTCTTGTTGAAGATGGCAAAGAACATGGTTTGACTTATCTATCTCAATTAGGATATGGAACATATCAAAATACGCAAACTCAATATTATTCATTGGGAGATTATAGTTTTAGAGATTTATTGCATGATTTAAAGAACGCCAAACATTATATTTTTATAGAATATTTTATTGTATCAGAAGGATTTATGTTTGATACTATTTTAAATATTTTAAGACAAAAGGTAAAAGAGGGTGTAGAAGTTCGTTTTATCTATGATGATGTAGGAAGTTTAACAACAGTTCCTTACCATTTTGAAAAGAAATTAGAACAATGGGGTATTCAATGTGTTGTATTTAATCCATTTGTTCCAGTATTATCAATGGCTTTAAATCATCGTGATCATCGTAAGATATGTATTATAGATGGATATATAGGGTATAGTGGTGGTTTTAACTTAGCAGATGAGTATATTAATGCAGAAATAAGATTTGGGCATTGGAAAGACACAGGTATTCGCTTAGAAGGAGATGCTGTCTGGAACTTAACAACAATGTTTTTAACAATATGGAATGGTTATAAACATATGGATCATGATTACACATTATTTTATCCACAAGTATATTGTTCAAAAAAGTATAAAAATGATGGTTACGTTGTTCCATTTGGTGATTCTCCAACAGATGATGAGCCAACTGGAGAAAATATATATCTTAATATGATTCAACAAGCAAAAGACGAAATACTTATTATGACTCCATACTTTATTATTGATGATGTCATGACAAAAGCATTAATCATGGCAAGTAAAAAGGGTGTAAAAGTAAAGATTATTACCCCTGGTATACCAGATAAAAAGACTATTTATAAAGTATCACGTTCGTATTATCATACGTTGATTCAAGAAGGTATTGAGATTTATGAGTATACTCCTGGTTTTCTACATGCGAAGGTTGTTTTGTGCGATCAAAAGATTGCTACTGTTGGAACAATAAACTTTGATTATAGAAGTTTTTATTTGCATTTTGAATGTAATGTTTTATTATATAAAACATCAACAATTCGTGATATTCATAATGACTTCAAAGAAACATTGAAATTAAGTCAAAAAGTTGATCAAAAACATAGTCGTAGATTTAAAGGTTTTTATGAAGCTATTTTACGATTATTTGCTCCATTAATGTAAAGATAAAAGATAAAGCGATGATTTATTTTTAAGTATAAAAATATAAGAATTATGACTAATAAATGTAAGAAAAATGTTGACTATATCAATAAATATGATATTGTAATAAAAGTATAAATAAATTATAAAAAGGAGGATACTATGGCTGTTAATAAGATTGAAGTTTCTTTAAAAGAAGTATTGAGAAAAGCAATCATTGATTTAGAATATGTTGAAGATTATGCCTTAGAACAAATAGTCATTGAAATTCCAAAAAATAAAGCTCATGGAGATTATTCAACAAATCTTGCAATGCAATTAACAAAGATTTTAAGAAGAAATCCACGTGAAATAGCTCAAGGTATTGTTGAGGCTATAGATAAAGAAGCAGGTCATATTGATCATGTAGAAATTGCAGGACCAGGATTTATCAACTTATTTTTGAAAAAAGATGCAATGACATCAATTATTAAAGAAGTTTTAGAAGAAAAAGATGATTATGGAAAAAGTGATTTTGGTCAAGGTATTAAATATAATGTTGAATATGTTTCAGCAAATCCTACTGGAGATTTACATTTAGGACATGCGAAAGGAGCTGCTGTAGGAGATAGTATTTGTCGTATTATGAGTGCTGCTGGATATGATGTGACAAGAGAATATTATATTAATGATGCAGGAAACCAAATTACCAATTTAGCACTTTCTTTATATGCAAGATATTTGCAGTTGTTTGGAATTGAAAAGGAATTGCCTGAAGATGGATATCATGGAAAAGATATTATTGAAATTGCTAAAAATATTAAGGAAGAACTTGGAGATCGATTTATTGATGTTGATGAACAAGAAGCAATTACTTATTTTAGAAAGATTGGAACTGAACATGAATTGCAAAAGATTAAAGATATATTAAAAGAATATAGAGTTCTTCATGATGTATGGTTTAGTGAAACATCTTTATATGATGAAAATAAGGTTGAACCAACAATTCAAAAGTTAAAAGAAAGAGGATATACTTATGAAGCAGATGGTGCTTTATGGTTTAAGTCAACTGAATTTGGTGATGATAAAGATCGTGTATTAATTAAAACTGATGGAAGTTATACATATTTAACCCCAGATATAGCATATCATTTAAATAAGCTAGATAGAGGTTATGAATACTTAGTAGATTTATTAGGAGCAGATCATCATGGATATATTGCTCGTATGAAAGCTGCTATTCAAGCATTAGGATACAACTCTGATCAATTAAATATTGATATTATGCAAATGGTCAGAATGGTTGAAAATGGCGAAGTTGTAAAAATGAGTAAACGTACAGGAAATGCCGTTACAATCAAAGATTTAATAGAGGATATTGGTGTAGATGCTGCTCGTTATTTCTTTGTTTCTAAAGCTGCCAGTTCTCCTTTCGATTTTGATCTGGGTTTAGCAAAATCAAAATCTAATGAGAATCCTGTTTACTATGCACAATATGCCCATGCTAGAATGTGTTCAATCTTAAATCAAGCAAAAAATGTAGGTATTGATATTGCTGATCATTATGAATTGATTACACACGAGAAAGAAATTGAACTTGTTAAGCATATTAATGAATTTAGAAATGAAATTGTGGAAAGTGCTAAGGCAAGAGCTCCACATAAAATAGCAAATTATATACAAAGACTTGCTCAATTATTCCATTCGTTTTATAATGATTGTTATGTTATAGATGAGAACAACAAAGAATTATCTTCACAAAGATTAGCTTTAGTTGTTGCAAGTCAGATTACTTTAAAAAATGCTTTAAATCTAATTGGTGTAAGTGCACCTGAAAAAATGTAGGAGGAAATTATGATTGATTATAAACAAAGTTCTATGGTTGATGTTGCTTTCGATTTAATGAAAAAGAAGAAAAAACCAGTTGATTTTTATAAGTTATGGCAAGAAGTTTCAGAAATTAAAGGTTTTTCACAAGAAGAAAAAGATGAAAATGAATCTTTATTCTATACAAATATCACATTAGATGGAAGATTAATTACTGTAGGAGAAAATCATTGGGATTTAAGAAGTCGTCATAAATTCAGTGAAGTTCATATTGATATGAATGACATTTATGCTGATGAAGAAGAACCAGAAGAAGATGCAGATGACGGACTTATTGAGGATGATTATAATTAGGATCAAGGAAATCTTGATTCTTTTTTTATTTCCTCGGCAATTTTTGACAATATCTCACATAATAAATAAGATCACTCATTTACTCTTTGATTAAAAATGCGTATAATAAACAAAGGAGATGATAAGCGTGGATATTTATTATGAAGTTATTGGAAATGGATTTCCAATTGTATGTTTACATGGAAATGGAGAGGATCATCATATCTTTGATGATTTAACAACAACATTATCTCAACAATATCAACTTATATTAATAGATTCACGTTATCATGGGAAATCTATTCATCAAGGAGAATTATCGTATTATCAGATGATGAATGATGTTATGAAAGTTGTGGATGAGTTAAATATTCAAGAGTATGATGTTATTGGATTTAGTGATGGAGGTATTGTTTCATTATTATTAGGAATGAATGATCAAAGATTAAAGCATATTATTTCTATGGGTGCAAATACAAAACCTCAAATGTTGAAAAGAATTTATTATTTTACTTTTTATTTACAAATGATCTGTTTATTACCTTTTTGCATATATAATAAAAAAGCCAGAGTTCAATTCAAGTTATTACGCTTAATGTTAAAAGAGCCACAAATAGAAT
The DNA here is from genome assembly GCA_021768625.1 of Candidatus Stoquefichus sp. Lineage (GTDB taxonomy): Bacteria > Bacillota_I > Bacilli_A > Erysipelotrichales > Coprobacillaceae > MGBC163490. The sequence continues at coordinate 11,373 of JAETUM010000056.1, forward strand.
ATACATCTTTAGAAAAGGTTAAAGTACCAGTACTGATTATGGCTGGAGAACATGATATGATTAAAGAAGAAGATACAAGACAAATGGCTGAAGCTTTACCATATGGTATTATGAGGATCATAAAGGGTGGGAATCATGTTTTATTAAAGGATTCTTTCCAACAAACAATGAAAGAAATCCAATTATTTTTAGATATATGTCATAAGGAGGAATAGATATGGCAGTATGTTGTGTGAGAGATTTATGTATAGGAGAAGGAAAACCTAAGATATGTTTACCTATAGTTGGGAAAAATGATAAGGATATTTTTAAACAAGCGAAATCTTTTGAAAATTTAAAATATGATTTAGTAGAATTAAGAATAGATTTTTATGAAGATATTGATAAAAATGATAAGGTTGTTACTTTATTAAATGGATTAAGAGAAATATTTCAATGTCCTATCTTATTTACATATCGTTCTTTAAGAGAAGGTGGAAATATTCAATTAACAAATCAAGAATATGTTGAATTAATAAAAACAGTATGTGAAACACATTTGATTGATATTGTTGATATTGAGTTAATGAGTGGAAATGAAGTTGTTTTTCAATTGATTGAAATAGCTCATCAAAATCATGTGAAAGTTATTATGTCTAATCATGATTTTGATAAAACACCAACTCTTTTAGAAATGAAAGAAAGACTAGAAAAGATGGAAATTCTAGGTGGAGATATTTTGAAAATTGCAGTAATGCCAAATTCAAAGAAAGATGTCCTTGATTTACTTCATTTAACAATGGAAATGTCAGGAAAACTAAATAAACCGCTAGTCACAATGTCAATGGGGCAAATGGGAGTTATTTCTCGTATATGTGGAGAATTGACAGGTTCAGCTATCACTTTTGCAAGTGCGGGGAAAGCGTCAGCTCCTGGACAAATTGCAGTTGAAGATATGAATGTCCTTTTAGAGGCTCTTCATCATGATTGATTTATTAATGGCTAAAAAAGCTTTTAAAGAATATGTTTCTTATTATGATATTCATATTCCATCTATTCGATTAAAAGTGATTCATACATATGAGGTCATGAAAGTCAGTGATTTATTATGTGAGCAGATGCATTTATCAAAAGAAGATAAAGCATTAGCTTCATTAATTGCATTATTACATGATATAGGACGATTTGAGCAATGGATGAAATATCAAAGCTTTGCTGATTATAAAACGGTAGATCATGCCTTATATTCAAGTCAATTATTATTTGAAGAAGGTTTGATTAGAAAATTTATTGTTGACTCAAAGTACGATTATCTTATCAAAGCTGCTATTGAACAACATAATAAATATAAAATTGAAGATGGTTTTGATGAGAGAACACTTCTTTTTATTCATCTTATAAGAGATGCAGATAAATTAGATAATTTTAGAGTCAAAGAAGAGAAGAAAATAGAGAATATATTATATGTTTCTTTAGAGGAAGTGAACCAATGTCATATTTCTCAAGAAGTTTATCAACAAATGTATCATCAAGAGTTGGTTTATGCTCCATATAGAAAAACTCATTTAGATATGTGGTTATCTTATATTGCTTTTATTTATGATTTGCATTTTGATGAAAGTATAAGGTATATTAGAGATAATCATTGGATTGATAGATCTTTTGATAGATTACATCCAGTTCATCAAGAAACATATGAACAATATCAAAAACTCAAACAAAAAGCATTAGAATTTATAGGATAGAAGGGATAAATATGAACCAACATAAAACAAAGAAATTAGTATATCTATCATTATTAACAGCTTTGGCTATTGTTCTTCATACAATAGACCACTATTTATCAGCACCATTACCTTTAGGTGTTAAATTAGGATTAGCAAATATTATTTCGTTAGTTGTTGTAGAACTATACGGAATCAAAGAAATGTTTATTATTAACTTTTTTAGAGTGATGATCTCTGGATTAATAACAGGAAGTTTGATGAGTTATCCCTTTTTTATGAGTTGCGGAGGAGTTCTTTTAAGTAGTTTTGCATTAGCAATTTTAAAGAAGTTAACAACTTTACCAATGATATCAACATCAATTATTGCAGCTGTTTTTCATAATATTGGACAAATTATTGTTTTATCCTTTTTCTTATCATCAAAAGCATTTATATCCTATATATTTATTATGTTAGCTTCATCTATACCAACAGGTATTTTTACAGGTATGGTTGCAATAGAAATATTAAAACGTGTTAAGAAAGAACAATTTCAATGATTGTTCTTTTTTGTATAAAAGTTATGTTATAATAATTTCAAGGAGGTATTTTTATGGAAGAATTTATACTATCTATAGATCAAGGAACAACAAGTACAAGAGCAATTTTGTTTGATAAGAAGGGAAATTTAAGGTATGTATCACAAAGAGAATTTACTCAATATTTTCCTCATTCTGGTTGGGTAGAACATGATGCAATGGAAATATTTCAATCAGTGATTGAAGTTGTCCAAAGTTTATTTATTGAAAATAATATTGAGCCAAAACAGATTAAAGGAATTGGTATAACAAATCAAAGGGAAACAACAGTTGTATGGAATAAGATAACAGGACAACCAGTTTATCATGCGATTGTATGGCAATCAAGACAATCTCAAGATATATGTGATAGACTTATTAAAGATGGATATAGTGATTTTATTCAAAAGAAAACAGGATTGTTGATTAATCCATACTTTAGTGCAAGTAAGATTAGATGGATCCTAGATCATGTTGATGAAGACATTGATAATCTTTTATTTGGGACAATAGATACATGGCTTGTATGGAAATTAACAGGTAGAAAAGTTCATGTTACAGATTACACAAATGCTTCTCGAACACTTCTTTATAATATATATGATTTAGATTGGGATGATGAGTTATTGGCATTGTTTGATATTCCTAAATCTATGTTACCAGAAGTCAAAGATTCATCTTATATATATGGATATAGTGATGAAACATTATTAACAGGTATTCACTTTAAAGCACCAATTTGTGGAATTGCTGGAGATCAACAAGCCTCTCTTTTTGGACAAACTTGTTTTGAAAATGGCGATGTTAAAAATACTTATGGAACAGGATGCTTTATGTTGATGAATACTGGAAGTCAGCCTGTTGTATCAAAGAAAGGACTGCTTACAACTATTGCATGGGGTATTGATGGACGAGTGACATATGCATTAGAAGGTTCTGTCTTTGTTGCTGGAAGTGTTATGCAATGGTTAAGAGATGGATTGCAGTTTTTCCAAAATGTATCTGAAAGTGAAGATATGGCAAGACGTTTAAAGGATAATGATGGGGTGTATTTGGTACCTGCTTTTGTGGGACTAGGAACACCTTATTGGGATAATGATGTACGAGGAACAATGTTTGGTTTAACAAGAGGTACAAAGAAAGAACATGTTGCTAGAGCTGCATTAGAGTCTATTGCTTATCAAAGCAAAGATGTCATTGAAACAATGAAAGAAGAATCACATTTAACACTAGATCATTTATTTGTTGATGGTGGAGCAACTGCAAATACATTTTTAATGCAATTTCAAAGTGATATTCTAAATACTGATATTATGATTCCACGTGTTAAAGAAACAACGGCTTTAGGAGCAGCCTATTTAGCTGGACTTGCAGTTGGGTTTTGGAAAGATCATCAGGAAATTAAAGCATTGCATTCTATTACACAAGCATATTATTCTCATATGAGTGATAAAGAGAGAAATAAAAATTATGAAGGATGGAAAAAGGCTGTTGCAGCAACAAGAGTTTTTAAATAAAGGAATATTCAATGATTTATCAATGTGAAGAGACAACAAAAGTTCAAGATTTATTTAAAAATCAACAATCAACCATGATTACTTCATGTATACAGAAGATGATGGGAAAAATTTATGTTGATGATTTAGAACATCCAACATCAGCAGTTGCATTATTAGGAGACTTCTTCTTTGTCACTGGGAAAGTTAATGAAGAAATGATGGCGCTTATTCAACAAGATTTTATAATAATCATTCCTTGTGAATTAGAGTGGGAAACATATATTGAAAAGAATTATCAAAAAAATATAAAGAAAATAACAAGATATGCTATAAAAAAAGAAAAAGATATATTTGATATAAAGAAATTAGAAGAAATTATATCTCATTTACCATCATGTTATCAATTGAAATTGATAGATGAGTCTATTTATCATTATTGTCAAGAGCATTCATGGTGTTGTGATTTTGTATCTCAATATAAAGATTATCAAACATATCATGAATTAGGAATAGGAGTTGTCATATTAAAAGATAATCAACCAATATCTGGAGCGTCAGCTTATTCAAGATATCAAGAAGGAATTGAAATAGAAATTGATACATTGAAAGAATATCGCAGACAAGGATTAGCATTAATATGTGCAGCAAAACTGATATTAGAATGTTTGAAAAGACATTTATATCCTAGTTGGGATGCACATAATCAAGCTTCTGTTCAGTTATCACAAAAATTAGGTTATCATTTTGATCATAAATATGTTGCTTATGAATTTTATAAGTAGAATATTTTATTTCTAAAAATGTAGAGAAAGTTATTACAAAAGATAATCAATAATAAAAACAAGAATCATGAAATAATAATTCTTGTTTTTTCTTTTCTTCAATTGATATACTTTTTAGGTATAGTAGATTATTCAATATAAGTATTTGTTATTAGAAAATGATCAACATATAATATATGCGAGGTGAAAGTATGTTGCTCAATAAATTTTTAAGAAAATTCACTATTATTATTTTGTTCTTTTGTTTATTAGGATGCCAACAAAATAATCAATCCGTTCAAAATGATAATCAAAGCATATTACAAAATAAAACAATTCACCAAAAAGGAGCTAGTATGAACTTAATTATTGATAATCAAAAATATGAAGTAGAACTTTACCAAAATGAAACTGTTCAAGCATTAATAAGTCAATTGCCTATAACTGTTACTATGAACGAATTAAATGGTAATGAAAAATATATTTATTTAGATCAATCATTACCTAGTCATAGTCAATCAGTTAACTTTATTCATGCTGGAGATATTATGCTTTTTGGTAATGATTGTTTGGTTTTGTTTTATGAAGATTTTCAAACAACATATCAATATACAATGATTGGTAAATTAAAAAGTGCAGATAATTTAAAAGAGAATCTTGGAAAAGGTAGTATACAAATAACATTTCAAAATTAAAATAGAGAATGATTCAATATAATTGAAAGGAAAATAAAAATGAGTAAAATATTAGTGGTTATAGGTAGTGGGAAGAATGGGAATACTGGTCATTTAGCTCAATCTTTCATTAAAGGTGCTATAACTAGTGGACATGATGTTCAAAAGGTTATTTTAGATAATATTCAAGGCTGTATTGGATGTCAGTCTTGTCAAAGAAACGGTCATCGTTGTGTTATTCATGATAGTATGGAGGATATTTATCCTTTATTCAAAGAAGCAGATACAATTGTATTAGCTTCACCACTTTATTTTTGGAGTATTTCAGGAAGGTTAAAGTCATTTATTGATCGTTTATATGCCATTTCTATAAATGATGAGTATCCACCAAAAAATACAATTTTATTAATGACTAGTGGAAGTAATGGTTTTTATGCTTTTGAGCAAGCTATTTCATTTTATAGATTTTATACAAAAGCTTTAGGATGGCTTGATAAAGGAATGGTACTAGCTTATGGATGTAAAAAAGAGTTAAAGCATCATTTTATTAATGAACAATATTTAAAAGAAGCATATGATTTAGGAAAGAGTTTATAAAAAAGTGAATGAATTATTTTTCATTCACTTCTTTATAAATCAAGCATTTGCTTTTTCTTTTTATCAAATTCTTCTTGCGTAATAATATTTAAATCTAATAAATCTTTAAGTTTTTTGAGTTCTTCAACAGGTATAGGTTGATAATTTCTTTTTTCTTGAGTTGTATTTTGATGTGTAATAACTTCTAAAGCTGATAAGTCTTTTTGACATTGTTTTTCAATTGTTTGGACAACATTTTCAATTGGTGGATAATTATTGGAAATATAATTGATATAAATATGTGGAATATTAATATTATTAATTGTTAATTTAATTTGTAGTTTTAATAATGTTTTGACTTCTTTGACTTTATTTTTATCCCATTGTTGAGCAGTAGAAATATCAATATACTTTGTTTCTGTTTCTTCAATAAGTTCAGCCTTTATAATTTGTTGGAAATCTAAATAACTCACTTTAATATCAGAATTATCCTTATGATAAATTGTTACTTTCTTTTTTTCACTGTCAATATTAATCTTTTCTGTATAAGGTAATAAATATTCATAAAGCTTTTTAAAGTAGTCACCATCTTTTTTTATAACAAATTGATGAGCATTTTTATCTTGTCCAAATTTAACATAGAGTGAAGTGTTATTTAAAAACACCCATTCAACATCATGAATATCATAATTTCCTGTAAATTTAGCACTATCCATAAAAACATGATCTCCATCAAATTCTATTGTATATGAAAGAATCATTGCTTTTCTATAAAAATTTTCCATGTTATCAACTCCTTATCTATATTATAAAATAGTTTTTAGAAAAAAGAAAATCTTATCTTTATTGTTTTATTAAAATCAAGTGTTTTTCCAATATGATTATGTTAATATAAATATAGGTGATGTTTATATGATAGGTGATAATAATTTTATTGATGATATAAAGATAAAAGAGGAAACAGTCAACAAAAGTGTAGTGAAAAGTAATAAATTTTCTATATTTTTAAAATTGTTTATTGTTTTTTGCTTTTGCTTTTTCTTATATTTGGTTATACATAATATAGAAGACAAAAATACAAGGTTGTCTTTTCGAGAACTTGTAGAAGATAGTTGTATAAATACTGATTTTACTGTTTATCAAATAGATGACAATTGGTTAGATATAGAATATGAAGGAATATCGATTGCTGAAATGAAGTATTATGATGATATTAAATATCTTAACTATGATGCTGGAAAATTGGGAGTAAATAATGCATCTATAAGAGAATTACATCCATTACCAGAAGTTAACGAGGTTTTAGAAGAATTAGGTATGAATGATCGTTTAATGAATTATGAAAAATCTGATCATTATTTAATTTCATATAGAGCGGATATAGATGATTCTTTCAGAAAGCAATTACAAGATATTTTTGAGAAAGTTAAAAATAAAAAACTTCTTCAAAAAGGTATTCTTATTGAAGATATGAGTTCACATTATGAAAGTGATATAGCAGAGTATGCAAAGAGCTTTTTTGAAGAAAAAAATAAAGAAATTTTAATGGAATTGGTATTAAACAAAGGTGATATTTCAGAAAGAGAAAGACTTTATTCTATTTTTAGCAAGGTAGATTGTTTTCGTGAAAAGTGTGAAATCTGGAAAAAATGTAATGATTTAATGGATAAGAAGCAATGGGATGATAGTCAATTAAAAAAAGATATTGCTAATGAATTTAAGACACAAGTTTTCACATTAGGAGAATATGAGGTTGGAAAAGATTTATTGCCAGGCATTTATGTTTGTATAGATGAAAATTATGAAAATGAAGATGCATTTCATGCAAACAAGATGAGTTTTTCATTAAAAGATGATGTTTACCAGGAATGGTATCAAGATATTATTGTTGTTTTAGAAGATGGAGATAATATAAGTGTATATGGACATACAAAATTATACCATCTTGACAATACTCCACAATTGCAAACGACAGAATATCCAAGAGGAGTTTTCTATGTTGGAAAGCATATATCTGAAGGAAAGTATGAAGTAGAAGCATTATCTGATTATTATCCATGCTATTATTGGATTGTAGATTCATCAAAAATCAATGAACTTTTATCGATGGATGAGGAGACACTATTTTCTAAACAAAGTGAATATAATGGCCATATTATAAAAAAAGGAAAGAATGAGTTATTAAAATTGGATAAAGATCAAATTTTAGTATTAATGGATGGAAAGTTAAAAAAGAAATAAGGTGATAAAATGGAAGATTTCAAACAAATAAGTCCTCATTTTCATAAAGAAACTTTTTGTAAATGGGCTTATGATGTATTAGTATGTATTGAAAAGGCCTGGTCTTTCAAAGACTTTGATATTTTAAGAAGATATGAGACAAGTACTTTATATGAAATACATGAACATCAATTAAATAATATGAAAAAAAGGGAAGTTCAAAATATAATGAGTGATTTTGAATTGTTAGATAGTCAAATCATTTCATATACACAAGAAAATCATATAGATAAAATTGAAATGAAGATTCAATTGTCTCTTATTGATTACTTTATTTCTTTAAAGGATTCAAAGAAAATCTTAGGGAGTCAATCACAGTCAAGAATTGTTGAATATCAAGTTACTTTCATTAAAGAGCAAAATATACCTTTCCAACAATTTATTTATTCTGACTTAAAAGAATGTCCTTATTGTGGAGCACCTATTGATATATATAATCATGATTATTGTGAGTATTGTAAACAAGAATTAAAAGCTGAGGATACAGGATTTCTAATTGATAAAATAGAAATCATAAGTTTAATATAGGAGGTTCATATGGGATTGTTAAAGGCTGTTTTGACTAGTGTTCAAGAAACACTTAATGATAAATATAAAGAATATTTTTATTGTGATTCATTAGATAATCATGTGCTTTTGAAAAAGGGACAGTTTCATCAAGTAGGTAATCATTCTATAGAGAATGTTATTAGTGATGGATCAATGATTGTTGTTAATGCTGGGCAAGGGATTATTGTTGTGGAAAATGGGAAGGTTATAGATGTTTCTTTAGAAGAGGGCGTTTATACATGGAATACAAATACAACACCAAGTATTTTTAATGAAGAAGATAGTGAAAGTGTATCAAACTCTATAGATGAAACATTAAGACAAGTTAGTTTTGGTGGAATAGTTGCTAAAGATCAAAGAATATATTATGTGAATATGAAAGAAATCATAAATAATAAGTTTGGATCATCTTCACCAGTTCCATATAATGATCCAAGATACTTGTCTATTTATATTAAATATTATGGAGTATTTAGTTTTAAAGTAGTTAATCCAATTATTCTTTATGAAAATATCATTGGAAATGTAAAAGATGAATATGTAAAAGATCAATTGGTTGAAATGTGCATGAGTGAGTTTTATACTGCTTTAGATACAGCATTATCAAATTTAGGAGCAAATGGAGAAGGTTTGCAATTTAATGAAATCCCAGGAAAACAAAGAGAATTATCTAAGCTTATGGCACATTGTTTAGACGAAGAATGGATAAAAACAAGAGGGATTCAAATACAATCAGTAGGAATTATAAAAGTAACACCTGATCAAAAATCTCAATTAAAAATTGATAAAAGAGATGAAGAATTATTTAAGCGAGATATTATACAAAGTGAAGGACAATCTTCAAAAACAACAAAGGTTGAACATGATACTTGGATTTGTCCTCAATGTCAAACAGTTAATGATGGAAACTTTTGTAAAGAATGTGGGACTAAGAGAGATAAAATAATGTATTGTCGTTATTGTGGTACAAAGGTAATAGATGGAAAATATTGTCCTCATTGTGGAAATAAGATAGATGAATAGAATAAAAAAGTGAATGAACTATTTTTCATTCACATAAGTCAGGTAATATTTTATCAGATAGGGAATACCATATTTTTAAAGGTATTCCTTTTTCTTTAATAATAAATTCAATATTTGTTTCTTCATCAAAAGTAACATCATTGAGTAAAAGACGACAAGCAAATTGATATGATAACTTCCTAGTAGACAGTGTAAATAATTAAACACTGATACGGGAGGTTTTTATATTGGGAAGAAAAAGTCAATATTCAAAAGAATTAAAAATAGAAATATGTAA
>JAETUM010000126.1 GCA_021768625.1 Candidatus Stoquefichus sp.
TACCTGCAGATAGCCGCCCTGGATATGCTGGACAACCGGAATGTGCTCCGCACGCTGTTGTGGGATCCTCTGGAACCGGTGGCCACCCGCCCCCTGGCCCTCGCGCAGGGCGCTTCCCTGTACTGCTACGGCGTGGACTTCAACAAGAATGTCACAGAGGTCTTCGACGCACAGGGAACGATCGCGGCGGCTTACGATTACTCCCCCTATGGGGCCGTGACCAGTACGGGCAGCCTCGTCCAGCCCGTCCAGTGGTCCGGCGAGATGCACGACGAAGAACCCGCCCTGGCCTATTATAATTACCGCTATTACAACCCAAAAGACGGCAGATGGATCAACCGTGACCCCATCGCTGAAGAAGGGGGGATGGAATTTGTACGGGTTTGTTGATAATAATCCTATTGATAGTTTTGATATTAATGGTCAAAATGCTATGGCAAGAGCTGTTCCTTTTGCCGCAGGAGCTGCAGCCGTAGATGGGCCTCTTCCAATTGGCGATGTAATAGGAGCAATTGTAATAGTTTCTGCAGGTGCTTATGATTTATCACAGCCAGGTCCAGGAACTGGAAATTGTACCCGTTTATTTCATGGGATGTTACAAAGTGCTGTTAATGCAGCCAAAATAGAGACAGCATTACTAGGTAAATGTAAGGACGCAGATTGTTGTTGGCTGTTGAAAATCAAGGTTGCAGCTTGGCTAAAAAATGCAATTGCTCGAGATACTATTAACTCCAAATGTTACCAAGGAGGAGATTCAGGACACCGGAAAGTATCTGAACAAGCTTGGACAAACGTAATCAATTGTCAAAGAAAAATAAAAATAAAGTGCAATGGATGATTTTTTTAAAGAAGTAAAAGCCGCATTTCCTGTATACCCTATTCCTTCCTTTGATTTGGTATATGGTTATAAAATATCTAGCGAAGAATCATATGAAGAACTTATTCTGTTAGAAGGTAAAGAATGGACGTTAATAGAATCGAATTATCTACAAAATCATTACACATTTCCTTTCTGGCTTTCCATATCCGGATTACATTATTATCTACCGGCTATCATGATTTTTTCCTGGAATGAATATATGAATAAAAAAGATATTGTTTTAGTTGCTGATTCGGCTGCATTGGCTCTAGAAAAATTTAATGATTATAGCATATATACAAACCCACAGTTGGATGTACTAATAAAATGGGCAGATACTTTAAATTTTGAAATTTAATTACAAAAAAATCAAGAATTTTATTTGGCTATTTTATTAAAATGAATTTATAAAATTTGCCGTGTTAGTAATAAAATCTGTATTAGGTTTATTATTGAATCTTATTTTACTAATAATTTCTTTTGAAAAATAATCGGCATTATTTACTTTAGTCTTGTTTCATTGATCTTTCCGATTTTTTATCGGAGAAATTTGCTAAATATCAATATCTAAGATATTCTGAAAATCTTGCGCCAAGACTATTTTACATAATTCCGAAAATAATTAACATTAAACAAATGACATCATGAATTATATGCTATATTTCTTAATTAGTATTATATGTATAAATTATTCTTTAGGAAATATTCAAGAAATAAAAAATATTCCTAAATTCCAAGTAAAATATAGCGATCTAAAATTTTATCAAAATACATCAGAAATTACAATAGATATTACAGATTCAGAAAAGAGTCGAAAAATGTTTAGTCTTGGAAAAGAAATCATACTT
>JAETUM010000057.1 GCA_021768625.1 Candidatus Stoquefichus sp.
TTTACATATTTCTATTTTTAATTCTTTTGAATATTGACTTTTTCTTCCCAATATAAAAACCTCCCGTATCAGTGTTTAATTATTTACACTGTCTACTAGGAAGTTATCATATCACAATCACAACTTTCAACCAAATATATTGAATGATTTAATTGTCTCTCTTAATCCAGATCACATTATTACAACAAACTACGATCACTTATTAGATTATTATCAATATGAAGTCATCACAAGTGATCAAGATCTTCTTAAATCAAAATCTAATCATTATCTTATTAAGATGCATGGTGATATTGATAATATTGAACATATTGTTTTTAAAGAAGACGATTACTTAAATTTTTCTCAAACACATGCTCTTATAGAACTTTATATAAAATCATTGCTTATTGATCATATCTTTTTATTTGTAGGGTATTCATTAAATGATTATAATTTAAAAATGTTTTTAAATTGGATTGACTATCTTGGACATGAAAACAATGTCAAAGAAAGTATGCATGCCAATTACCTTATAACAACAGATATTCGTTCTCATCAAGATTATCTTATCTCATACTATCTTCAAAAGAATATTCAAGTTATTAATCTTAATGAATTAGATGAAAATATGCTTCAGGAATCTTTATCAGTTCCTTTAGATGATGAAATTGGACGAAAAACCTATGTTTGTTTAAAACATATTAAATAGGATCTTATTATCATTAAGATCCTTTTATATTGACAAAAACAACTTCGGATGGTATTATCGATAATAGATATATCGTATATCGATATAAAGGAGTGATGATAATTGGCAAGAAAAGAATTTGAAACGTTAACACCACAAATGTTTTATATTTTATTAGTTCTTAATCAACCTATGCATGGATATGATATTATGCAAAAAGTTGCTCAAATTACAAATGATGAAATACAAATAGGAGCTGGAACACTTTATACATTACTACCTCGGTTTGAAAAAGAATGCTATATCAAACTTATAAAAGAGGAAAATAAAAGAAAAATCTATCAATTAACCCCTTTAGGAAAAAAGAAGTTACTAATGGAAAAAGAAAGAATGTTAAAACAAATTAATTTATTCAATCAAATAAAACATAAAATGTAAAAGGAGACAGTTATGAAATATAAATATAACATACAACCTAATCTTCTTTTTGAAGAAGATTGGTTAGAATACTTAAATCAAATGCATGATAAAGGATGGAAACTTAATAAAATTGGCATACTATTCAATCGTTTTGAAAAGTGTCATACACCTTTCAAATATCAAATTGATTTTACCCCTTTAAGTCAAGAATATTTGCAGGTCACACAATCACTAGGCTATCAATATATTGATAGTTTCAAAAACACTCATATATTTTGTAATGATGATATTCTAGCTACTGATTTACAAACAGATGAAGAAATTGTTAAAGATGTTTTATTAAAAAAATTTTCTATAAAAAGAATTATTTTAACATTCATTATTTCATTATTATATGGTTGTTTAGGAATTCCTATGTTATCTTGTTTTTTTCCTTTTTATCTTGGATATTTCTTTATTTATTTTGATAATTTTCTTATATCTTTATGTCTTGTCCTTTTATCATTATTATTTTTTATCATAAGCTTAGCCTTTTTTAAAGCACGTCGTCAAGTCATCAATCATACCTCGATGGAAATTCAATCAAAGTTGATAAGAATAATATTAAAGATAACCATTTATATAATATTTGGAGCTTTCTTTTTAATACTTATTTGTTTTTTCTCAAATAATAATTATATCATTTATGTTTGTTTTAATGGAGTTATCCTTTTCATACTTTATTATATGATTCAGCGTTTTATTCCTAAACAAACATCAGAAACAACTAGAAAGATATTATTATTTCTATCAATTACAATATGTATATCTATACACACTTTATTTAATAATCAATTTATGACTAATCAAACAAATGCAATTGATTTTCAAGAAAAGAATATTATCAAAAATGATGACAATATTCTTGTAAAGAAAACAATGATAACTTCTCCTTCTTTACAAGTCTATTATGATTGTTATAATACATCTATAGCAAATGAAGTTTTAAAAGTTAATATACAATGTCTTCAATCAAAGGATTCTTTATTATTAAATGATGATATTGATTCACAAGATATAAAACCTTATCAAGATGCTATACAATATTATCATGTATATTCTTCTTCACTTGTTGATAAATGTTATTATACTCATGATTATTTTATTGCTAAAAAGGATAATATTGTTATAAGATGTTATATAGACAAAAAAGAAGATATTGATAAAATATTAAAAGAATATTTTAATTAAAAGAAGAATTTATAAAAAGAATTACAAGTTTTAGCGTTGATCACACAAAATTAAAGAAAGGTGTTTATATTTCAAGAGTAGATAATAATTTAACAACACTTGATATTAGAATGTGTACACCTAATATAGATAGTCCTCTTGATCCTAAAGCTGCTCATACTATTGAACATATAGGAGCAATACTTTTAAGAAATGGGATTTATAAAGATCATATAATTTATTTTGGACCAATGGGTTGTATGACTGGTTTTTATCTTATAACAAAGGATTTAGAGTTTGAGCTTATTATTCAAATTGTTAAAGAAATATTTGAACAAATCGCCCATTGGAATAGAGAAATATCAGGAGCCAAGGAAGAGGAATGTGGTAATTAAACATCTATGGATTTAATAAAAGCAAAAGAAGCAGCACAATTCTTTATTGATTCTTCATGGGAACATGAATATTATTATTTATAGAAAAAAATAGAAATCGTTTGTGATTTCTATTTTTACATTTCCTTTAAATGTTGATGAAATTCATCCAACCAATCAGATGAATAATCTTCTACCATTCCCATATCAGATAATTTTGTTAGTTCACTATCTAATGGTAAATGTCCTAAAACTTGAAGATCAAATTTTTCAGCAACCTCCTCTAAATGGCTTTTTCCAAAAACATAAATCTTTTTATCACAATCTGGACATTTCACATAACTCATATTTTCAACAATACCAATAATTGGAATATCCATTTTCTTTGCCATATTCACAGCCTTACCCACAATCATACTGACAAGTTCTTGTGGACTTGTGACAATCACAATACCATCTAATGGTAAAGATTGAAAGACTGTTAAAGGAACATCCCCTGTTCCAGGAGGCATATCAACAAACATATAATCAACATCACCCCATCTGACATCAGTCCAAAATTGCTTGATCATTCCAGCTAAAACTGGACCTCTCCAAACAACAGGATCTTCTGGATGTTCTAATAAAAGATTGGTAGACATAATTTTCATTCCATATGATGTTTGTGCTGGCATAATTTCTTCTCCATTAGAATAAACTTGCATATTATCAACACCAAATACTTTTCCAATAGATGGTCCTGTAATATCTCCATCTAATATAGCAACCTTATGTCCTTCTCTTTGTTTTAAAACTGCTAATAATGATGTTATAGAAGACTTTCCTACGCCACCTTTTCCACTAACAACACCGATAACCTTTTTAACATGAGAATTTTTATTAAGCGGTGCTAAAAAGCTTCTTTCATCACAATCTTGTTGACATGATCCACAATCATGATTACATTCTTGACTCATACTATCTCTCCTTTTCTTCTTTTATTCTACTATAAAATAATTCTTTATTCAAAATAAACACATTTATTCTATTGAATATACTCTTTCTTAAAGGTAAATCCTCTACCACGTACCTCATTCACTTTACTTACAACCATAAAAGCATGATCATCAATACTTAAAACTAATTCATTTAGCTTTGGTAATTCACGATTAGAAACAACCGTCATAACAACAGGATACTCATTTTTCATATATCCTGATATTGACTTAAGCATTGTTGAACCACGATCTAATTCATGTATAATAGCTTCATTGATTTTCTCATATTCTTTAGAAACAATCATTACTTCTGTTTGAGCCTTACCAATAATCAAAACCTTATCTAAAACAATTGAATATGTAAAAACTAACACAATACCATATAAAACCATTTCTTGATTTGTATAGAAGACTTGCATAAGTAATATAAGGAAATCAAAAACATATAACCCTACTGAAACAGGAATTCCATACTTCTTATTAAGAACAAGTGGAGGAATATCCATACCTCCTGTAGATGCATTACACTTAATAACAATTCCTATTCCACATCCTACCATAACTCCAGCTAATAGAGCAGCAAGTAAAGGATCACTTGTTAATCTTGTATAGCCAATTGTTTGTTCAAAAACACCTAAAATAAATGGAAAATAAAATGTACTTAACAATGTTGTTAAAGCAAAAGCTTTTCCTAAAATAATCAATCCTAAAATAAACATTGCAACATTAAAAATTGTAACAAATAATGTCATAGGAATATGAAAAAAATGGTTCGTAGCAATAGCCAATCCTGTAGAACCTCCAGTAATCAACCCATTAGGAACAATGAAGAGGACAATCGCTAAAGTATAAAGCGTATTTCCTAATAAAATTCCTATAATATTTTTAACAGTTTTATGAAACATATAACCCTCCTATAAAATTCACACTTTATTTATTATATCACTCTTATTTTTATTGAAAAGACTAAATGACTTTTACTTGTTATATAAAGAGTTATCTGCACATTGCACCAATTGACCTATAAGTAAATACTCTTTGAGCCCTTCAAGTTTTATAATTTCAGGAATATAATATTCAGGAATATATTTCATAACTTCTTCTTTAATATCATTTTCATTAATAATTAATGGACTAGAAACAACAATGAT
The DNA here is from genome assembly GCA_021768625.1 of Candidatus Stoquefichus sp. Lineage (GTDB taxonomy): Bacteria > Bacillota_I > Bacilli_A > Erysipelotrichales > Coprobacillaceae > MGBC163490. Next base: position 4,802 of record JAETUM010000057.1, read on the forward strand.
TTCTGGTGCTAAAATAGTAATAATAGGAATCATATTTTTAGCAACCCATTCAAGTGTTCCTTCAGGTGTTTTTCTAATCGTTTCATAATTCTGACTATATTGAATAGGGTTATACAAGATTTCTCCTGCGACAATTTTCTCTCCTTTAATTAATTTTCCACTATGAACACTTCCTATTGAACCACTATGTCCTATCATAGGTTGAAACATAAAAGATAAAGAAGATACTTTATCTTGACATGCATAATAACCAACTGCAATATCGTTTGTATCATTGGTTAAAATAATTTTTTGTGTAAAATTTCTAGATAAATATTCTATAACATCACAACGATGTCCTATTAAAGACAATAAATCTTCGTCAGCTGATCCAGGTTTAGATACACATATCAATGATACATCTGGTTGTTCTAATAAAATTGTACGAATTAAGTGTCGAATATCTTCTAAATTTACATGATTTTTCAACATTTCATCATCTACTAAAATTTGATTGTTTTGATCATAAACACGATAAACCAAACGTACTCTATCATAATATCGTAATAATCCAATACATAGTATCTTATCATTATGTTCAACATTTATCTTTAAATTGGGAAGGAAAGAAGTTGTATTATCTTTTTTATATTTATGTATTTCTTCATCTATAAAATCAAATGTTGCTTTCACATCATATCCAGCAAATATATGTGATGATATACGTAAAACCAATTTATCTTTTAATACTTTTTGGATTTTAGGTTGCATATAAGAAATCTGAGGTGCTAATAATATGACATCATAATCTTTCGCTTCATCAAATAATTCACTATATGCTCTTGCATCAAAAGTATAATTCATATCTAATAATTCTACTGCTTCATTTAATTTTTCTGCAAAAAAGCTTGTTGTGAAGCCACTACTACAACTTAACAAAACTTTTACTTTAGGTTTAACAACCAATGTTTTTATTGTATCCATCATTTCTTCAAACAATTCAACAGCATGTTTTAATGTTTGCATTTGAAAATGAAGATAAAAGATAGATGTATCTGTTATTTTATTTGTTACCTTTAATTCAATAACATTAAAGTCATTAAACGTAATTTCTCCACATCCATAATCTGTTTCAATAATAATCATTTCTTCCATATCAGTATGCTGATAAACTTTATAATCATCACTCTTATGAAATAAAATCCATTGTTTAAAAACAGCCACATAAATATCCTTTAAAAAATTATCCATATATCATTCCTCTTCCCATTTTCAGAAATATTATATCATATATTCCTTTTAAAACTATATAAACTTACAACTCATAAAAAGTTTGAATACATAAATATCTAAACTTTTTTATCTCAATAAACCTAGTCTATACAATTCGTGAAATATACCATCATCTTCTACACTTTCACAAATTGTTGTTGCATACTCTTTTAACTTAGGATCACCATTTGCCATAACAACACCACGATAACAAGTTTGAATCATTTGAAGATCATTCATACTGTCTCCAAATCCTATTGAATTTTCTATAGGTAATCCTAATTCTTTCATCACTAATTCAATACCAAAACCTTTATGTATGCCCTTTTTCATTATTTCGCCATTAATCGTATCATTTGATAATCGTTGGTAAATCAAAAATTGGCATTTTTGAGAAATTATATTTTGAGGTTCTATTATGTCTTTCATATCTTTAGCAATAAAACAAATTGTCTGTATATCTTCATCATTATATTCTTCTATAGAATAAATAAAGCTTTCTTTTCTCTGTTGTTCTATTAAACGTTCTATTTCTGAATGACTTTTTCCTTCAAAAGAAAAAAGTAGATGTGACATTTCTAAGGATTGAAACACTTTATCATTACATTCTAAGTTATACAGAACATGATTTCTATCAAAGATATCTCTAATCATTTGGACAACTTTCACATCAATATGTGATTCAAAAACTGTTTTTCCATTAATTTCAATATATCCTCCTGCACTACAAATCACACCATCAAAACCTATAGGCAATAATTGTTGTATTCCTATTTGATTACGACCAGTACACAAAAAAACATAATGTCCATTTTGTCTAACTTTTTGTAACGCCTGTTTCACTCTTAAAGAAACTTCCCCATGTTGATGTACCAATGTTCCATCTATGTCTAAAAATATAACATGTTTATTCATAACTGTTCTCCATATAACCTTTTCATTTCATATAAAAAGAAATTGTTCTTTTTCAAAAACACAATTTCTTTTTTATTTCATACTATCTAATAATTGATTCATATATTTTATATTAATACCATGACTATCATCTGTAGAATAAAAATAACCATCATAATCTATTGTATGTTCATCCATGATAACTATACTTTCTATGTTCTTTTTATCCTCATCATACCAAGAAACTTTATAACCCCATCCTGTAGAATCTTGACTTGATTCCTGTTTTTTAAACTTTAAAGAAGTGATATTATCAGTGATGTGTGCTATAACCTTATCTTCATCAAAACTTTTAGTCTGACCTGTTGTTCCTGACATAATATTGATACTTTTCGCATGTTCAATCGTAAAAGTTTTTGTAGGTGAACATCCTATCAACATAAAAGCACAAACAAATGACATCATTAAAATTACATACTTTTTCATAAAATCCTCCTTTATTTTCTTCCCAAGTATCTATATACTTGACTTTTATAATTTATATAGTCATCTTTAAATACATTTGTAAGATATTGTTCTTCTTGTAATATCTGTATATGAAGCATAACCATTGCAAAAACAGAAAATATCAGTAATGGAATATTAAAAAACATAAGTAATATTCCTAAATATACACAATCAAATCCTAAAAAAGCAGGATTTCTACTTATTTGATATATACCAGATGTAATCATTTCTGTTTTATCATCTTCAGCAAGTCCAGCTCTCCAACTATCTTTCATCGTGACAACAGATATCATAAAAATAAAATCTCCTACTATTCCTAAAAATATTCCAAAAACAATCAATATTTGAGGTAATCTAGGTTCTATAACAAAAATACTTATACTTTCAACAAGAACAACAGAATAAGTTGCAAACTTCATAATCAATTCAATATAAAATTGTTTATCTTTTTTCTTTCTTTTTGCTATTTGATCTGTTTGTATTCCTTTTTTCCTTTGTATAACCATTTTACCAAGATATACAGAATAAAAGAATACAAGTATAACTACTCCTAATATTTCCATATAACCCTTTCCATTCTCTATTGTTTTATTATGAAAACATATAATATTTCTCTATAATGTCATCTTTAATCTTCACATTAACATCTAAAACAATAGCATATATTAAATAATACTCCCATAAAATAAGTTCTTCTTCAGTTCTTTCTTTCATTAAAGAAAATTCATTTAAAAAGTTCTTTAAAGCATAAGCCTTATTTAAAAATTCCACACCTTTTATTGTTCTTATATAATTTTTGTTAAAATACATAACCTGTTCTATAGCCATAAAGACCATGACAAAACTCATCATAATACTTCCTACAAGGCATATAGCATCTAAAATTTGAAAAAAAGCTGTCATTAGTACAAATTCATTATCAAACTTATCTGCCCTTATAAGAGCCTTATCATAAAAGATTCTTTTTTGATTATCTATTTCAACATACCCATGATAATAATCATCTATATTATCAATATTATCATAATGTATATCTCCAATTTGTCCATCTTGTACACTTACATATCTCATACTATCATATATATACGTCTTGTAATGAGCAAAAACATATTCATCAAATTGCATACTAAGTCCAATAAAGATAATTGGCATAATTAACGTTATAAATATTTTCAACAACTTAAATACTTTTCCTTTATTATTCTTTTTAACATATTTATCATGTAAAGCTTCTTTTTCTACAAGTTCTTTATATAATTTTTCATTTAAGTTTTGGTATTGAACTGATTTTAAAACAAGCTTTTCAGATTCTAATAATTGACTATCATCCTTATGAGTATATTGTAATTGGTGATTCATTTCTTGAATATACCCATTTAATTTGAGCTTTAGTATAACTGCAGCAACACTTTTCTTTATGTCTGTTTCCATAATTGATGTGAACATCACTATACTTGGTGGTATTTTATCAAGATTATCTCTATAATAAATATATTCTTCATTTGATCTTATTCGTGCATTTTTACGAACACGCATACCCTTAAATATCTTCTGACAGTAATAATATAGAAGAACCCAAAGACAAGGAGAAAAAACAAAGATAACAGCAAAAGAAATAAAATAATCACCAGCACTCAATATTTCAAAGTTAAATGGTTCTATCTTAAAAATAAAACAAGATATAACATATAATAATGAACTTAACCACAAATAAATCTGTAATCCTATTTTTATTGATTTTTTTATAGAAAATTTATTTAACTGAATAACAACAGCAATCGAAATAGGACATAGTATCAATCCCACTATAATCATAGTTCTTTCCCCTTTACTATTCTTTATTTGATAACCTCATTATATCAAATTGCTTATATCTATCAAATAAAAAAGACAGTTTCGCTTAAATTTACTAAACTGTCTTACTATAGTTTTTATTATTTTAAATGATTACTTAAAAATTCATATGTCTTTTCAACTAAAAGTTGTCTTGGTTCCTGAGACCCGCTACCATCAGCAGCATCAAAAACATGATCTGCATTTTTGACATTTAATACATCTATACTCGTTGCAGATTGGATAACAGCATTAGTAGTTGCTTTACTTACATAATCATCTACTTCATCAACTGCAATCATTAACTTTCCATTATAATTAGCGATATTTTCTAAAGGTCTGCTTTTTTCATTTTCTTCAAAGAACTTAAGGGAGCAATCTACATAAGGTTCACCCCATAACGTAAATGTTGATTTACCTTTTTTCTTTGCTTCATTATACATTTCTTTAACAGCCTTTTCTCCACCCATAAAATCATACAAACCACTTAATCCATCATTGGCAGCAGGTGCCCATAAAACAGCTGCATCTATTTGATCATCAATATAAAGAGAAGTTATTCTTCCTCCCATACTATGACCAACCATACCTACTTTATGAATAGAATATTTGTCTTTCATAAATGCAATAGCGCTGTCTAAGTCATCTGTCATATTTGTTAAATCATATGCAGTATAGTCTTCTTTACTTTCGCCATTTCCAGGAAAATCTATACGAATCGAAGCAATACCATTTTCAGCCAACTTATTAGCAAGAGGCTCAAAGTTTGCACATCCTTCTCTATCTCCAACAAATCCATGTGCCATAACGACTAATGGCATTTCTTCTTTTGTATCTGGAACAACGACTGTCGCATAAATTTCTGTGTTTCTTTCAGAACTAATTGTTATTTTTTCGGTAACAACATCCATTTTTTCTTTCTTTTTATCATTTGTTTGAGAACAACCAACTAAAAGTAAAGTTGATAAAATCCCAAAAACTATCATTTTTTTCATTCTTTTTATTTCCTTTACAATATTATAAATTCTCTCCTTGATTTCTAATCACATCTTGATACCAATAGAAAGAATCTTTCTTATATCTTGATAAATCTCCACTACCATCATCATGTTTATCAACATAAATAAATCCATATCTTTTCTTCATTTCTCCTGTAGTCGCTGATACAAGATCTATTGGACCCCACATAAGATATCCAAAGCATTCTACATGATCTTCGAGTATTGCTTTTTTCATTTCACTGAAATGGGCAGACAGATATTCTATCCTATAATCATCATGAATCTTTCCATCAACCATTTCATCTACTGCACCTATTCCATTTTCTGTGACTATAATAGGTAACCCATATTTACGATATGTATAATTAAGAAGATATCTCAGTCCTATAGGATCTATTGCCCAACCCCATTTACTTTGTTTCAAATATGGATTTTGTACTCCTCCCCATAATGACTCATTTTCATCAGTGTTACATTGGGACTTTGATACTTCTGTTGAATAATAATTCATTCCTATAAAATCAAGAGTTCCATTTTTAAAATCTTGTTCATCTTCTTCATTCATATCTATATGAATATCATATTCTTCATACTCTTTTATTTTATATTTTGGAAATTTTCCATTACACATAGCATCTATTTGATAAAAATCTCTATCCATATCTTTAAATGCTTTCATCACATTCATTGGATGACAATCTTTTGGATACATAGGTGTAATTCCAAATACGCAACCTACTTGGTTATTTGAATCTATATCTTTAATCAGTTTTACTGCTTTTACACTTGCCAGTGTCATATTGTATCCTATCTTTGCAAGAACTTCTTTTTTATTACCTTCAATCTCACTATACTTAAGTCCTGCAATAATATATGTAAAAATATCGGACGCTTCTGTTTGTGGATCAATATGATTCATTTCATTAAATGTAACCCAGTATTTCACTTTACCTTTTAAAGCAGTAACAACTGTTTCTACATATTTCAAATAAAAATCAACAACTTTTCTATTTGTCCATGATCCATATTCTCTAACAAGATAAACAGGCATTTCAAAATGATATAATGTGATAATAGGCTCGATTTGATAATCAAGTAAAGTTTGAACAACATCTTGATAATACTCTATTCCTTTTTGATTAGGGGTTTCTTCATCACCATGAGGATAAATTCTTGACCAATCAATAGATATTCTTAAAGCTTTAAACCCCATTTGAGCAAACAATGCAATATCTTCTTTATATCGATGATAAAAATCAATTCCATCATGAGAAGGATATTTTTTATCCTTCTCTAATTCTTGTGTAAATTGTCTTGGTACTTCATAACTTCCTGAAGTTGCATAATCCATGATACCTGGTCCTTTACCATCTTCCTGCCATGCTCCTTCACATTGATGGGCTGCAATACTACCACCCCATAAAAAATCATTTGGAAATTTATTCATATATCTCACCCTTTATTCAATAACTTCTTCTGATAATATTTGTTGAGATTCACTTAATTCTTTTTCATATTGTTGTTTATCAGCAACTCTAAAGAATGGGTAATAAACAACGACTGAAATAACAATAACTAATACTGACCATATTGTCGTTGATAATGCTCCACTTGTCATTAAGAATCCAATCAATATAGGTGGTGTTGTCCAAGGAACCATTGACACAGTTGGCATAGCTATAATACCAGCTTCCATTAATAAGATTGTTGATCCTGCTAATATTCCAGGCAATACAACAAATGGGAATAAGAATATTGGGTTAAAGCAAATTGGTGTACCGAAGATAATTGGTTCATTAATATTAAAGATACCTGGACCAATTGACATTCTTCCTAAAGTCTTAAAGTACTTACTTTTAGCAACAAATGACATTAAAATCATTAAACCAATAGTTGCTCCTGTACCTCCAGCCCAAATCAAAACATCTGTTCCATAAGTTGCTCCATAAATAGCTGCTCCTCCAGCTCTAATAGCTTCTTCATTTGCAATACCATTAGCTAATAAGAATGGATAAGCAACATCACATACAACTGCTGAGTTAATACCACAGAAGAATACCAATCCCATTAAACTATGATATAATGCATATCCCCAAGGTGTCTTTAATAAATTTGACACTGGTGACATAAGCGTTGACATAAATGTATTTAAGTTAAATCCTAATACAACTGCAATCACACCAAAGATGATGAAAACAACAGATGCTGGAATCAAAGATGAGAATGAATCACTAACTGCTGGTGGTACACCATTAGGCATCTTAATTCCCCATCCTTTTAATTCAAATAAAGATAAAATACGGACTGTCACTAACCCAACAACAATTGATGTTAGTAATCCTGAAGTTCCAAATCCTGCAACATCAATACCAACTTCTGGATTATATTGTGTTAAACAAAATGCTCCTAATGATGTTACTGTATTTGTCCATTTGTTCGCTTGGTAAGCTTCTGCACCAAAATAACCTGTTGCTCCTGCAACAAATAATGCTAAAATTCCTGTTGTACATGCATTCACTGCATAAAGGAATGGTGCAACTGGTTCAAAAAACTTTTGTAATGGTTCAAATGGAAGTTCTGGTAATAAAATTGTAATACTTCCAATAATTAATAATGCCATAGCTGAACACATTGCATTACGAATAATTGTTAATAGTTTATTGCTGCCAAATTTTAAAGCATATGGCATGATTTTTTGTTCAATAAATCCTGATACACGATCCATTTTCATTTCCTCCTGCCCTAGTTCGATTCTCTTCAATGCTCTCAGTAGCACTGACTTTCCATTCATTTCCCCGTATTCTTTACGGCCGATAAGTAACACTGGGATAGATAAAGGTTTTGCAATAGATATAATTCTTTCATATTCATGAGTACATTGTGGTGCAATTAAAATAATATCTGCTTTCGCTGCATATTGTTCTATCTGATATGAACCAATTGATGCAATCGCGCACTCCACACCTAATTCATCTGCAACTTGTCTCATATTCTGTACTAAAATACTAGATGACATTCCTGCTGCACAACATAATAGAATTTTCTTCATTGCTTCTACCTACCTTTATTTTACTTATTTTGAGAAATACTTAAATCGAACTTATTTCCTTTTAGAAAGAGGAAATAAATTAACCAAATAAAACATCTATATCATTTGTTTTTTGTTCATTAGCAATTCTTTTTAAAATGCTTTTTAAATGCTGAAGTGATAAGTCACTTTCTAATTCTTGCATTGCTCTTTGATTAAAGACTAAAGAAGATAATGTTTCATGTAATAAACCTAATGCTTCTTTTGAATCTTTTTGAACACTCAATAAAAATATATATTTCACATTTTGATGTTTCCATCTAACTGCTTTCTTTAAAATACCTACTGCCACAAAAGTTTCATCTGTCAATGGTTTCATTGGATGAGGCATAGCAATAGCATTACCAAATTCTGTAACTGAAAACTTTTCTCTTTTGAGAATTTCTTCTTCAAAATCTTGAGGAATCTTTTTTACCATAGATATTCTTTGACACATCTCATGTATCAATTCTTCTTTTGTTTTTCCATTTAAATCTGTAAATAATAGTTCTTGTTGAAAATATTTATCTACAAATGATAATTCTTCATTCTGAGATAGAAATGCTTCACTTAATGAAATCATGTCCTGATCATTTAAGAAATACTGAACATGTATTGCAGGTATTTCTGTTTTAAATGGAATTGGTACTGTACTTAATATAAAATCATATGCTGATTGATCTATATTTGATAATTCATATAATTCTGTCACATATATACAATTAATATTATTCTTAAATCTTTGTTTGACTTTATATAATAAAATTTGTGAGCTTCCCATACCACTTGCACAAATAATAATAACATTCTTTTTAGGACCTTTTCTTTGATATCTTTCAATAGCTAATGCAAAATGTAATGCAATATATCCTATTTCATTTTCACTAATTGATTTTTGAATATGTGATTGAATAATATGAGCAGCCGATATACTTATTTCAAATGCTAAAGGATTTTCAGTTTTGATTTGTTGTAACAAAGGATTTTGTATAACCATTCCATATTTCAAACGATTCATCATTGGTTGTAAATGGAGTGATAACGATGTATACAAATCTAAATCAGCCATAAAATCCATCCCAAATTTATCATTAATTTCTTGCATAATCTGATTCATTAATTCCTCATATTCTTGATTCATATATAAAGTATTAGAATTATATTGTGCTGCCTTCTTTCCAGATAAATGCATAGCTATATAATAAATTTCAATCTTAGGAAAATGAACTTCAAATCTTTGTTCTAATTTTTGACATAATATTTGAGCAACTTCATATTCACGACTATGTTCAATATCATTATCACATTCACATGGTATTGAATTTGAATCTTCTTTTAATCTTAATAATGCAATCATAATATGTATAACAAGATTTTGAAATCCTATATCAGTTAATTTAAACCTTTCTTGAACCATCGTATCATATAAAATTGTTGAAATTTCTTCTTGTTGCTTTGTCGATGTTGTTTGTGATAAATATGCTCCATCATCTTTTGTTCCATGATAAAAATATTGTGATATACATAATCTCTTATGAAATTCACTACCTTCTATTCTTAATCCATAAGATGGTTTTGTTTCTAAAGTCAAATGAAAGTATTTGAGTTTTTCTCTCACTTCTTTTAAATCACTACTCAATGTAGAACGACTTACAAAAATACGTTCACAAATATCTTCTATTTTTATATAACCTTCTTCTGTTAAAAACATTCTAATTAAATAATGAACTCTATCTTCTGGATATATTGGAATAAGCATTTGATCTTCAGAATTTTTCTTTAACATATTTTCTAGATATTGATAATATTTTTCTTCATCCTTAATGACCAACTCATATCCAATAGCATGCTTAGAAATGATTTCCATTCCATTTTGATGAAGAGTTTCTTTATATTCTTTCAAATCATTTCTTAATGTTCTCACAGTAATACCTAGTTGTCTGCTTAACTCTGGTCCACTCATTGGAGTTTCCGCATGACTTAATATTTTAATTGTTTCTATCATCCTTTTATTTTCCATACTATTCACCTATTTTATTATAACCTTTTTCTACATTTTTCTACAACCATTCAATTTCCTCTCTTCTAAAGGAAATGATAAATCATTAATTTGTATAATAAAAAAGTTTGGATTTCTCCAAACTTAATTTAAAATTGGTGCGGGTGACAGGACTTGAACCTGCACGCCGAAGCACTAGATCCTAAGTCTAGCGTGTCTGCCAGTTTCACCACACCCGCATATGAATGGTGACCCGCAGGCGACTCGAACGCCTGACCCTCTGATTAAAAGTCAGATGCTCTACCTACTGAGCTAGCGGGTCATTATGACTGGTGCCGGCTAAAGGACTTGAACCCTCAACCTACTGATTACAAGTCAGTTGCTCTACCAATTGAGCTAAGCCGGCTTATAAAAAAATGGTGGAGGTTAACGGGCTCGAACCGCTGACCCTCTGCTTGTAAGGCAGATGCTCTCCCAACTGAGCTAAACCTCCAAAAAAAATGGTGACCTGTACGGGATTCGAACCCGTGAATGCATGCGTGAAAGGCATGTGAGTTAACCGTTTCTCCAACAGGCCACTGGCGCTTGAAGTAGGACTCGAACCTACGACCGATCGGTTAACAGCCGATTGCTCTACCAACTGAGCTATTCAAGCATATGAGTGCTTTAATATAATAGCATAATAGATAAAATAGTGCAATACTTTTTTCAATATTTTTTTATCAAACAAAAACATCTAAGATAAATCCTAGATGTTAAATAAATTCTCCATTCATACCCCAATGATCATATTCTTTAATTGTTAAATATTGTTGCTCGACTGGAATATTTGTAATATGAGCGACTTCTTCCATCAATTTTTTAACAAATTCCTTTTTATATTCCATATCACATTGACGATAGAGTTCAACAACAATTCTTATACACTCAATTTCTTTTCCTTTAAAATACATGACTTGATTATCTTCAATATGAACCATTAAATATTCTTCTGATTTATTTGGAAAAATAGAGATAAGTTCACCAGTTACTTTTTTTAAAGAAACTTCTTGTTGAAGAGTTAATGTTTTTGTTGTTGTAAATTTAACAAATGGCATCTTATATTCCTCCTTTGACCTTTTATTATATGTTTTGTTTTTTTATTTATTCATACTATATGTTAAATCACCTAGTATTTTCACACCTTGTTTAATTTTTTCATCAGTTGGCGTAGAAAAGTTCATTCTAAAACTATGACATTCTTTTGTATCATCATCCAAGAATGCATTTCCAGGAACAACTGCAACATTTTGCTTTAATGCTTCTTTAACAAACACTTGCATATCTATATTATGAGGTAATGTAACCCATATAAACATACCTCCTGTTGGAATTGTGTATTGGACATCTGGATGAAAATATTTTTTCATTTCATCTAACATTAAATAACATTTCTTTTTATAAATTTCTCTAATAGTACGTATATGCTCATCCATATCATATTCTTTTAAATATCTAGCCATAACACGTTGAGCCCATAAATTAGAATGGACATCACTTGCTTGTTTAGCAACTGTAAATTTAGAAACAACTTCTTCAGGTCCCATACAACATGCTATACGCATTCCTGGAGCAATGATCTTAGATAAGCTTGCTGCATAAATAACCAATCCATCATGATCTAATGATTTGATTGAAGGGATATCTTCTCCTTCAAATCTTAAATCTCCATATGGATTATCCTCAAGGATAAGAACTTCATATTTTTTAGCTAAATCTAAAACTTTTTTTCTTGTTTCTAATGACATTGTTAATCCAGATGGATTTTGAAAATTAGGAATAAGATACATAAATTTAGGTTTTGGATTTTCATTCAATGCTTTTTCTAAATCCTCTAAATCTAATTCACCATCTTTATATTCAATGCCCCTTAAAACAGCACCCAATGATTTAAATGCATTTAATGCTCCTAAAAAACTAGGATTCTCACAAATCACAACATCTCCTTCATTACATAAACATTTTGCTGCAAACTCCATAATTTGTTGTGATCCTGATGTAATAATCATTTTATCACCAGCTTTAAAAGCTTCTTCTTTTCTATTAAAAAACTGAATAGCAGCTTCAATTAAATTATTATCGCCTTCAGTAATTCCATATTGTAATACACTAATAGGTTCGTTTTTTAATATATCTTGTGATATTTCTTGTATTTCTTTCACCGGGAAAGCTTCTGCAGCAGGATTTCCTCCTGCAAAACTTATCATCTTTGGATCTGCTGTTGCTTTCAATATTTCTCTAATGGCTGAAGCTTTTACATTTGCCATTCTATTTGTAAATTCGTATTTCATTTTCAACACCTCTATGTATTAATTATAACCTATTTTTTTCATAATAACTAGATATTTCTTTGGTAAGCCGTTATAATAAGAATGTGAGGTGAGGAAAGTGCAAGTTATATTTGTTGTTTTAAATAAGATAGAATGTTTAGAGGAATTATTAGCAAGACTTAAAAAAGCAGGTGTTGCTGGTGGAACGATTATTGAGTCAACTGGTATGGTTAAGTCGCTAGATGACTCAGATGAAAGTTATCTTCTAGGATCATTAAGATTATTTTTGGATAATCCTCGTCCTGAGAGTAAGACTATTTTCTTTATTGTTCAAGATGAACAAGTTGATATTGTTAGAAAAACAGTTGATGATGTATTAGAAGGAATCAATAATCCAAATACTGGTATTATATTTGGTATTCCAGTTACTTTTGCTGATGGATTAATGAAAAAATAAAAAGAAGCGAAGAGGCTGTAACGAAATAACTTTTTAGGAAGTTGATTTTGATATGATAACTTCCTAGTAGACAGTGTAAATAATTAAACACTGATACGGGAGGTTTTTATATTGGGAAGAAAAAGTCAATATTCAAAAGAATTAAAAATAGAAATAT
>JAETUM010000127.1 GCA_021768625.1 Candidatus Stoquefichus sp.
GCTCAAATTTGAACGGAAAGTCCGATTAGTTCGAAACTTCCGTTTTTTCCTGCTTTTTAATGATTAAAAGAAGATGAAATATTTTGAAAGTGTGATAAAATAAGGGTGTGAAATCAAGAAAATGAGTACACAAAAACTCTGTTTCAGCTCAAATTTTTTTAATTTGTTCTGAAAAGTCCGTTTTTCATTCTTGGATAAGGTATGGATTTATCTTGATTTTAAACTTTTCTAGGGTATTTGAGTGTAACTTTATGAGCGGGTATCTCATGAAGCTGATTTAGCTCAAATACTTTTTTATTGAGTAATGACATTGTACTTTCATATGGTGAATGAAAGCCTAACATTTTTCTGGGATAATTGTTTACCTGATTTGATATCTTTATGATATCTGAATGCATATATGGATTAAAGCTTATACCCTGAGGAATGCATTCTCTAAAGTGTTCATGATTCTTTTCACATTTTCCTTTCTGGTCACTTCTTCCTGGATTGCAGTAAAAAACATGTGTAAGTGTTTCGCCAGTCTGAGAATCTGCTTCAATTGATAACGGATCTGAAAATTCCTTTCCGTTATCTGTAAGCAGACATTCAAATATTTCCTTGAAGAGATCACTTCCCAGATGCTTTTTGATTCTTTCAAAAACTCTATTCACTTCATCTGCACAGTTTGATCTTAGTTTGAAAAACAACTGAAGATTTGTTTTTGTATAGAGAAGAGATAAGACTGTATTTTCGCCTTCTCCCTTTTTACCTATTAAAGTATCCATTTGCCAAATATTTACTCCAGGATTTTCAAGTAGATATTGAGTAAAGTCATCAAATCGTCTATTATTTAAATAATCATAGTTTAATGGCTTCGCTTTTGGCTTTATTGTATACCTTTGGTGATATCTGACTTTACGTTTCAGATCGATGTTCTTGACTTCCAATAAGTTAAGATCAATGTAATGATAGACAGTACTGGGAGCAATATGAAGATGATTTGTTTCTATGATGACTTCAATGGCTATTCCTCGTTTCACACCATCACTGATAATCTTATCAAGCTGCTTCATTTGAACTGCATTTAATTGAGGACCTTTTTTGTGTTCTGAAACATTAAATTCATATTCAGCCTGAGCAGTAGAAGCCTTATAGAATACCTTTGGTAAAGGGCATTCCTTGATTTTATCACAGCCATTGCATACATATGGGAAACGTTTCATTGTTTTGCATTCAGGAAGTTCCTGGAAATCACAGCAGAGAGTAGAACATTTAGCATAGCTGCAGTATTTGCATAAACCAGATTCACAGTTATTACAGAGTCTTGATTTTTTACAGACAATCTGCAAACCACATTTGTTTTTTGCGTTCTGTCTAACGGAGAGTTGCCTGTGGTTGACAATTTCTTTTTTGATGCCTCTTGGATCCTTATGAAGTTCTGAAGCAATATTGCAAAGCTTAACGGATTCATTTAAAAGAGTTTCAATGTGTTGCCTTTGTTTATAAGTTAAATGATGAATTGAATTACTTTTAACCATCGTTAATGACTCCTTTCATACAGAAGTAATCCATACCTATACATACATTATAGTAAAAAAAGATGAAATAACAAAAAAACGGAACTTTAATAAAAAGAAATACTTAAAACGGACTTTTCAAAAAAATTTGAGG
>JAETUM010000128.1 GCA_021768625.1 Candidatus Stoquefichus sp.
ACATCAAAATGGAATGTACCATACGCTAATTGGGGAATTATATATTCTAGTCTACAAATAATATTTGAGGGAAGAATATAAAGTTCATTGACAACGATTATTTATATGATAACATTGAGAGTGTAAAATAAACTGTGTAAGTTGAGAGCGTACGGCTCAGCTTCACAGTTTTTATTTTATCTATGCTATAATAAGGAGGAAAGAAGGAAATGAATATGGCAAGAATAAAACGTGATCCTAAAAAAGTAGCACTAGCTCAGGCTATTATTGATGCATATAACCCTGAATCTGTTGAAGATATGAATGATGCTCTCAAAGATTTATTTGGTCCTTTATTTGAATCAATGCTTCAAGGTGAAATGAATCACCACCTTGGTTACGAATCAAATGATAGAGGTCCTAAAAAAACAAACAACAGAAGAAATGGCTATACCCAAAAAACATTAAAAACAACACAGGGAGAAGTAGAAATAGAATCTCCAAGAGATAGAGACGGTTCCTTTGAACCTGTATTGATTCCTAAAAGAAAAAAAGATGTATCAGCTATTGAAGATAAAGTACTAGCTATGTATGCAAGAGGAATGTCGCAAAGAGATATATCTAAAACAATAGAAGATATATATGGTTTTTCTGTATCACATGAAATGATTTCAGACATAACAGATGTCATACTCCCAGAATTGGAAGAATGGCGTATGAGGCCCTTAAAGAAATGTTATCCATTTTTATTTGTAGATTGTATGTATGTTTCTTTAAGACAGGATTATGAAGTCAACCAATGTGCAGTATATGTTATATTGGGGTATGATTTTGAAGGACATAAAGACATATTAGGTTTATGGTTAAGTCCAACAGAGAGTAAAAATCAATGGATGCAAATTTTTGATGAATTGAAAAGTCGAGGAATAGAGGATATATTTTTTATCTCAATGGATGGAGTGTCAGGACTAGAGGCAGGAGCCAAGGCAATATTTCCACAGGTTGTAGTACAGAGATGCATAGTTCATCTGATAAGAAATTCAATCAAATATATACCATCAAAAGACTATAAAAAATATACGCAGTCAATAAAAAGGGTATATAGTGCACCAACATTGAAAGCAGCGCAAACAGCGTTTGAAAGCTTTGAAAATGAATGGAAACAATATCCAGGGGCAGTAGATGTATGGAGAAGAAATTTTGTGCATGTTGAACAGTTGTACAATTATGGAAGTGCAGTCAGAAAAATGATGTATACAACTAACGCTATAGAATCAGTAAATTCAAGTTTTAGAAAAGTGACAAAGAAAGGAACGTTCCCAAATGAAAATTCACTTTTCAAATTACTGTATTTAAGAATCAAAGAATTAGAGGATAAATGGGTAAAGGGACATATAGCGAATTGGTCGATGGTATTAAATCAACTTATGATAGATGATCATTTTAAAGAACGAATTGATAAATATATAGGGTATTAAAATAAATAATGAAATATAAAAAGGCTGAGATTTTGAGAGTGTAAAATATTTTGTGTAAACAGTCCTTCATTGGTAGAATAATATTAACTACCAAAGGAGGATTTTTATTATGAGTAAAAAGGATATTGTAAAATATATCATTGATGAATA
>JAETUM010000129.1 GCA_021768625.1 Candidatus Stoquefichus sp.
CCTCGTATTATATATTTATAGTATTTAAAGTCCACTATATAAGACTATATGTTATACTATTACTTAGATACTGTGGATTGTTTAACACCACCTACCACTTGATGGTTTCAGAAAGGCTACAACCACAGCTCTTTGTATATTTGTTAATCAGTTAGATACCGCATGACGGTTTATTTAGAACGAGGTTACAATCGCAAAGTGTTTAGTGGTTTAAATACAGTATCAATATTTTATTTAAAGGATGTGTTTTTATGATTTTTGTTGGTATTGATGTTTCTAAGGATAAACACGATTGTTTTATTACTAATTCTGATGGTGAAATACTTTTTGATTCTTTTACGATTGCAAATAATATAGAAGGCTTCGAAGATTTATTTCATAAGATTAAATCTATTTCAAATGATTTAACTAAAGTAAAAGTAGGTCTTGAAGCTACTGGACACTACAGTTATAACATTTTAGGATTCCTTCTTAACAAAAACCTTACTGTATACGTAATTAACCCTTTACACACTAGTCTTTACAGAAAAAGTCTAAGCCTTAAAAAGACTAAAACAGATAAGGTTGATTCCCAAACTATCACAACTATGCTTATGTCCGATGTAGACTTAAAGCCCTACTCAAATGAATTATATCATAATGAAGAGCTAAAGTCACTATCTCGTTATCGTTTTGATAAAGTTCAAGAACGTGCTAAACTTAAATCTTCTATAGCTCGCCTTGTTAATATCCTTTTCCCAGAATTGGAAAAATTATTTTGTACCATACACTTAGCAACTGTTTATCAACTTCTTAGCGAATATCCTGGTGCTTCTTATATTGCAAATTCTAATTTAAATGACCTTTCAATTCTTCTTTCTTCTTCATCAAAAGGAAGATTTGATTATTCACAAGCAGAATTAGTTCACTCTGTTGCAAAGAAATCTATTGGCTCCATTATGCCTGCTAAGTCTCTTGAATTAAAACACACTATTAAACTTATTAAAGAACTTGATTCAGAAGTTGATGAGATAGAGAAGGAAATTAAAATTATC
Source organism: Candidatus Stoquefichus sp. (assembly GCA_021768625.1). GTDB lineage: Bacteria > Bacillota_I > Bacilli_A > Erysipelotrichales > Coprobacillaceae > MGBC163490. Next base: position 1,035 of record JAETUM010000129.1, read on the forward strand.
ATGGATAAAATTAATTCTCCTATTTTAACAATACCTGGTATTAGCTATCGCATGGGAGCAATGATTTTATCTGAAATTGGCTGTTTTTCTAAGTTTGATTCCCCTGATAAAATACTTGCTTTTGCTGGGCTTTCTCCATCCACATATCAATCTGGAAAACTTGATTCTTCTCACTCTCATATGGAAAAAAGAGGCTCAAGATATCTACGTTATGCACTATTTAATGCTACCAAATTTGTGTGTAATTGGGATCCCATTTTTAATGCCTATCTCTTAAAGAAACGTTCTGAAGGCAAACACTACAATGTTGCAATTTCTCATGCTACTAAAAAGTTAGTACGAGTTATGTTTCAATTAGAAAAAACTGGGCAAGTATTTCAAAGAGTTGCTTAGTACTTCTAATATTCTAAATTTTTGAGTGCCTGTATGACACTCTATTTGTCATGCAATTTTCAATGTTCAACAAATTTTTTATTATTTTTTTGAAAAACTATTGACTTTTAATAGTTAGTCTTTCT
>JAETUM010000130.1 GCA_021768625.1 Candidatus Stoquefichus sp.
ATAATTTTATTACAAATTAATATAAGTAAGTATTACACTACCTTAGTTGTAAGACTTACCTCTATTTGATATAATTAAATTACAAGTGTCTCTAAGGGAAATGGAGTAATTTATGAATAAAAAAACAATAACACATCTTTCTTTAGAAGATAGAAAAAATATTGAACTTGGAATTATTGAAGGTTTTTCAAAATCTCAAATAGCTAAAAAAATTAATCGTAGTCCTTCAACTGTTGCAAAAGAAATACTTAAACACAGAAAACTAAAACCTAGAAATATTTTTAATGCTGACAGTATTTGTATACATTTAAAGGATTGTCGCAGATGTACTAAAAAATGTGAAAGATATCAAGAACCTTTATGTAAAAGAAGAGATAGGAATATTGGTGCTTGTAATAGTTGCCCTGATATCAAAAAGTGCAAATTAGATAAATATTTCTATTATGCTACAAAAGCAAATGAATCTTATTTATACACATTAGTCGACTCTCGTGTTGGTGTTAATCTTGATTATGCAGAGTTAAAACAAATTGCTTCTATTATGAAACCACTCTTAGATAAAGGACAAACTATATATCAAATACTAGAAAATCATAAAGAAATCACGCAATGTTCTAAAACATTATATACTTACATAGAAATGGGTCTTTTTAAAGATTTTGGTATGGATTGTTTTTCTTTAAAGAAAAAAGTTTCTAGACGTATACGTTCCAAAAAACTAAAGAAAAGACGTCAACCAGTAAATTACGAAGGAAGAGAATACAAAGATTATTTGGAATATGCCAAAACTCATCCATTTGAACATACAACCGAAATGGATACAGTTTACAACAGTCAGTGTGGTCCATATATTCAAACATTTATATTTGAGAATACTGGATTAATGATAGGATTCTTACATAAAGAAAAAACTTCTGTATCTATGGCAAGCACATTAGACAAATTGCAAGAATTACTACAAGATGATTATTATACACATTTTTCACTGTTGCTTACTGATAGAGGTTCAGAATTTGAAAAATATGACTTGTTTGAAAGCAATTATCAGACAGATGAGGCAAGAGGACATATCTTCTATTGCGACCCTCAACGTCCTGACCAAAAGCCTCATGTTGAAAACAATCATAATCTCGTTAGAAATATTTTACCAAACAAAAGAAATTTAGATAAATTAACTCAAAAAAATTTAGAATTGATGTTTTCTCACATAAATTCAGTGCCTAGAGCTAGCTTAGGAGGAAAAACACCTTATGAAGTATTTACATATTTCTATGGAGATGATGTACTAAAGAAATTAAATATACAAAAGATTGAAAAAGATACAGTTACACTACAACCGTATCTTTTAAAAATTAAATAATTAAAAAAACTTAGAGACACTTGTACAACTTCATAGGTTCTGTTGAACCATAACAAAGCAAAATAGATGTTAGTCTTACACTAAAAAAAATCATATCGATTTTGCTTGTTTGTTATGCAAATTTTTCTTTAATTATATTTTAATTTTACACTAATTTAATCACTTTTTCAATATATTGACATCAAAAAA
>JAETUM010000058.1 GCA_021768625.1 Candidatus Stoquefichus sp.
GAAAATCAAAAAGAAGTAGGAGATGGGCAGGAAATCATCTATGTCAATGGAGAGTATGAAGGAGAAGATGAGATAGGGAGATTGATGCATGACTTTCGATGCAAAGAGGCGAAAGAGATGTATAATGAAGTCTTAGCGAAAAGGGTAGAAAGAATCAAAACAAAGAAGGAAGGGGAAAGAGAAATGGGAAAGATACTTGATGAGATTAAAAATGAAGGAATAGAGATTGGAATAGTGAAAGGCGAACAAAAAGGCCTTCTCATAGGAAGAGAGGAAACCAAAATATTATCTATTCAAAATTTGATGACAAGTATGAATTGGAGTGTAGAAGAAGCAATGAAGGCATTGATGATACCACCAAATGAACAAGAACATTATATTCATTTGATTCGTTAGAATAATTTGGTTACATGTTATTGACTAAAATATATAGTTTATATAGGCAGAAAAAGCTATATTAAATTTAATAAAATATATTGACTAATACTAATTAAAATGCTAAAATGCAAATGTTGTAGACCTCTAGCTACAACCGCACATAAAAGGTATTAAAGCGTAGCTGCCTTGGTTGGCGAGTCTGAGATCAAAAAGAAGGAGGTACGTCAATGTACGCAATTATTGAAACAGGTGGAAAACAATTAAAGGTTGAAAAGGGAGATACTATCTTTGTTGAAAAGTTAGATGTCGCTGAAGGAGAAAAAGTAGTATTAGATAAGGTTTTATTTATTGGTGATAAAACTAATAAAATTGGAAATCCTTATATTAAAGGAGCTACTGTAACAGCAAAAGTAGAAAAACAAGGAAAAGAAAAGAAAGTTTTAATCTACAAATATAATCCTAAGAAACATTATCATAAGAAACAAGGTCATAGACAACCTTATACAAAATTAGTTATTGAAGATATTAAGAAAACTGCTAGAAAAGCACCTGCTAAAAAAGTAGAAGAAACAGTTGAAGTAGCAGAATAATGATAAGAGTTCTTATCAAAGAAAAACAACAGCAAATTATTCAAATAACAATAAAAGGTCATGCGTTGAGTGATGAATTTGGTAAAGATTTAATTTGTGCTTCTGTAAGTACAGTTATTACTGGAATTATTAATGAATTGATGAAAAGAAATTATTTCAAGGATGGCAAAGGTTGTTATGAACTAGATGAAGGTTTTGCTGATATTATAATTGATGATAGTGATAGGGATGTAGAAGTGGTACTAGAGACACTTGTTACAATTCTAGAAACTATTGAAAATTCTTACCCAGAATATTTGAAAATTACATTAAGGGAGGTATAGCCAATGTTAAAATTAAATTTACAATTATTCGCTTCTAAAAAAGGAGTTGGTTCTACTAAGAACGGTCGTGATTCTAAATCTAAAAGATTAGGAGCAAAATTATCTGATGGACAATATTGTACAGCAGGTTCAATCATTTACAGACAAAGAGGAACTAAAATTCATCCAGGTGTGAATGTTGGTAAAGGTGGAGATGACACATTATTTGCTAAAGTAGATGGTGTTGTTAAATTTGAAAGAGACGGAAGAACAAGAACTAAAGTTTCAGTTTATCCAGCTGCTTAATAGGGAACCCCTTTTATATGGGGTTCTTTTTTCTCATAAATAAGAAAGAAGGTGAAATTATGAAGTTTATTGATAAAGTTAATATTTATGTTGAAGCTGGTAAAGGTGGTGATGGTGTCGTTGCATTTCGCCGAGAAGCTTATGTACCAAAAGGAGGACCAGCTGGTGGAGATGGTGGAAAAGGTGGAAGTATTATCTTTGAAGCAACAACTTCACTTTCAACATTATTAGATTTTAGATATCGTCGTGAATATAAGGCTAAAGCTGGTGGGCAAGGAATGGCTAAAAAAATGCATGGTGCAGATGCAGCAGATATGATTCTTAAAGTACCTGTTGGAACAGTCATTTATGATGAAGATAGTGGTAAGATTTTGGCTGACTTAACACACGATAAGCAACGTGCAATTATTGCTAAGGGTGGACGTGGTGGACGTGGAAACACACGTTTTGCTACAAGTCGTAATCCTGCTCCAACAATATGTGAACGTGGAGAGCCAGGTGAAAAGCATAATCTTGTTTGTGAATTAAAATTGCTTGCAGATGTTGGTTTAGTTGGTTTTCCATCTGTAGGGAAGTCGACATTTTTATCAGTTGTTACACGTGCAAAACCAGAAATTGCTGATTATCATTTTACAACAATTGTTCCTAATTTAGGTGTTGTTCAAGCTAAAGATGGACGTTCTTTTGTTATGGCTGATTTACCTGGATTAATCGAAGGAGCAAGTCAAGGAAAAGGTTTAGGACATCAATTTTTAAGACATATTGAAAGATGTCGAGTTATTGTTCATATTATAGATATGGGTGGTACTGAAGGAAGAGATCCATATGATGATTTTGTAGCTATTAATAAAGAATTGGGGGAATATAAATATCGTTTATTAGAAAGACCACAAATTATTATTGCTAATAAAATGGATGAAATTGGTGCTGAAGAAAATTTAAAGAATTTTAAAGAAAAGCTTCAAGATGATATTCCTGTGTTTCCAGTTATTGCATTGATTCAAGAAGGTGTCGATTTACCATTATATGCCATTGCAGATTTATTAGATAAAACACCTTCATTTACTGATGAAGAGGAAGAATTGGAAAATAGCGTTCTTTATACTTATGAAAGTAAGGATGAAGTCGGTTTTGAAATACATAATGAAGGTAATGGGTATTGGCATGTAACTGGTGATAAAGTAGAAAGAATTGTTCAAATGGCATCATTGAATAGTGATGACGGATTAAAGCGATTTGCTCAGAAAATGAGAAATATTGGGTTAGATGATGCGTTGCGTGTTGCAGGTGTTCAGTCTGGTGATACTGTAAGTATATTAGATTTTGAATTTGAATTTTTTGAATAGTATAAAAATGAGAAAATTTTTCTCATTTTTTTATTTCGTAACAATTCTATGTTATAATAATGAAAAATGTTATGAAATAGGAGTTATGTATGTATAGTTATATTAAAGGTAAAATTGTTGATATGTCAAAAGATCATATTGTTGTAGATAATCATGGAATTGGATATCTTATTTATGTATCTAATCCTTATCAGTTTACAAAAGGAAAGGATACTTTGGTTTATGTCTATCAACAAGTTAAAGAAGATGATATTTTGTTGTTTGGTTTTTTAACAAAAGAAGAAAAAGAGTTGTTTTTAAAACTCATACTTGTAAAAGGAATTGGATGCAAGACAGCTATTGGTATTTTAGCAACTGGAGATGTTGATGCTATTATACAGGCTATAGAGTCGAAAAATATTACTTATTTAAAGAAGATTCCAGGTATTGGTCCAAAGGCTGCTCAACAAATTGTTTTGGATTTACAAGGGAAATTTAATGTCTCAGTTAAAGATACAGTATTAACATCTGTTGATTTTGATGAGGCAATGGAAGTTTTACAGGCTTTAGGATATAAAAATCAAGAAATTGATAAGGTTATGGGTCAATTGGTTCATGAAAAACTAGATACAAATGGTTATGTAAAAAAGGCTTTAAGTTTATTAGTCAAAGCATAGGAGGTAAAGAATGGATTATAATCGTGATATTTTAGATGTTGAGGAACATAATGATGATGAAGAGAGTCAATTGCGTCCTCAAACATTTGATGAGTATGTTGGGCAAAAAGATTTAAAAAATAATTTAAAAGTATTTGTAGGAGCTGCTAAGTTAAGAGATGAGTCTTTAGACCATGTTTTATTATATGGACCTCCAGGTTTAGGAAAAACAACTATGTCTATGATTATAGCAAATGAAATGGGAACACATCTAAAAACAACAACAGGACCAAGTATTGAAAAGACAGGAGATTTAGTTGCTATTCTTACTTCTTTAGAGCCAGGAGATGTTTTATTTATTGATGAAATCCATCGTTTAAATAAAGTTGTTGAAGAAATTCTCTATCCTGCAATGGAAGATTTTTGTGTGGATGTAGTTATTGGAAAAGAAGCTTCTACAAGATCAATTCGTATTGATTTACCGCCATTTACACTAGTGGGAGCGACGACAAGAGCGGGGGATTTATCTGCTCCATTACGTGACCGTTTTGGTATTGTATCTAAATTAGAATATTATAATGAAGATGAGTTGACAAGTATTATTGAACGTACAAGTCATGTTTATCAAATAGATATGGATATAGAAGCACAAAGAGAATTAGCAAAAAGATCTCGAGGAACACCACGTATTGCCAATAGGTTATTTAGAAGGGTAAGGGATTTTGCACAATATAATGGAGATGAGAAGATTACAAAAGAGCGTACTGTTGAAGCTTTACAAAGATTAAAGGTTGATGAGTTAGGACTTGATGATGTTGATCATAAATATTTGTTAGGAATTATTCATCGTTTTAGGGGTGGACCAGTAGGAGTAGAAGCTCTTGCAGCTAGTATTGGAGAAGAACCTACAACATTGGAAGATGTTTATGAACCTTATTTATTACAAATTGGTTTAATTAAAAGAACAACACGTGGAAGAGTGGTAACAGATTTAGCTTATCAACATTTCCATATTTCTAAAGAATCTTAGGATTCTTTTTTTTAGGAGAAAAAGAAGATGAAAAAGAAATATCAAATATTAGGATTGATTGTATTATTATTATGTTCAATTATTTATGATTTTCAATATCCAGAAAAAATAGAAAAGAAAAAAGAAAAGGCACTTTCATATGTTGTTTTAGAAGGTGCTTTTTTAAAACAAGGAAAGTATGAGTATAGTGGTAAAAAGACAGTCAAAGATATTGTGGATATAGTGGGTGTCACATCAGAAGCAAATTTAAAGGCACTATCACTTCAAATGCAATTAAAGGATGAAAGTATTATATATTTACCTAAAAAAATGAAAAACAGTATCTCATTGAATCGTGCATCTAAGGAGGAACTCATGAAGTTAGAGAGAGTGGGAGAGAAAACAGCGTTAAAAATTATAGAATATAGAAAAAAGCATTCATTTATTTGCATTGAAGATATTATGAATGTACCTGGCATTGGAGAAAAAACATATAGACGATTAAGAGATCAGTTATGTTTATAAGATATCATTGTTTTTATTATGCTATTGCTTCTATATTAATTATTTTGGGAAAGTATTTTCATTATTTGTTTTATATAAGTTTCATCTTTTATATAATATGGCTTTATTATAGATTATCCATAAGACATGTATTGATATGTTTAATAATTTGCTTTACTTTGTTTTTATTTCCACATGCTCAACCATCTCAACCAAATGAATTGATTGATGGTGTGGTAGAAAAAGTGAGCGAAAAGTATTGTTATGTAAAAACAAAGGAAGGAAGAATAAAGTTATATCATCATCATAATCTTCAATTTAAAGATAGAATAAAGGGAAGAGTTAAATATTTAGAAATGAATAAAGCAACAAATGATTATGCGTTTGATGAAGAATTATATTTATTGAGTCAAAATGTTTGCTTGAAGGCAGAACTTATTGAATTGAAGGAAGTTCATCATTCTTCATCTTTTTATTCTTATTTAGAAACACAATTATCCTCTCAAAAAGATATAAATAGTTATCAACGTTTACTATTGTTTGGTGAAAGAAATGATGATATACAAGATGATTATAAACAGTTATCACAATATTCTTTAGTTCATTTGTTTGCATTATCAGGAATGCATATTCATATTTTATACACACTTTTATTTTCAGTGACCAGCTTATTGATTTTTGAAAAGTATGCTAAGTTTATAACATATGGACTATTGGGTTATTATATATTTTCAATCCCTATGCAAATTTCATTATATCGAGCTTTCTTTGTTATGGTGTTATATGATTTACTCAAAGAATATTTTAATCAGTTAGATATTTTATCTTTTCTTATTGTTATTTCATTGTTATATAATCCATATTTCATTTATAATACTTCTTTTGTTTTTTCTTATTTTGTTTATTTTATTGTTATTCTTACACAAAAATTAAAATATTCATATATATGGATTTATTTATCAACAATACCAATTGTATTAAACATGAATTATCAATTTCCAATATTCTCTATTTTTATGAGTGTTTTTTTAACGCCTTTTATAGAGCTTTTTTATTCATTATCATGTCTATCCGTCTTTTTTTCATTTGCTGAAATATTATTACAATTGTTTATCATAGGCTTACAAAAAATTCTACGTTTTTTAGACTTTATCAATATATACTTTCAATTTTCAAAACCATCATTATTATTTATTTTATTATATTATTATATATACTTTACAATACTTTATCGCTTATCTTTTCAAAAGAAAATATCTGTTTATGTTTCTGTATTGATTTCATTAATGCTATCGTTTTCAGTTTATAGTGAATATAAGCTTTATGGAGAAGTTACAATGATAGATGTTGGACAAGGTGATTGTACATTGATTAGACTTCCTTTTCAGCAAGGGAATATTTTGATAGATACTGGTGGGAATAAAGACTATGATTTAGCAACACAAACAATTATTCCTTATTTAAAGTCTATAGGTATTCATCATTTAGATTATGTGTATATATCACATGGTGATTTTGATCATTGTGGAGCATTAGATTCATTGGTAAATCATTTTCCTGTTAAACATGTTATAAGAGAATATGAGGAATATCGTCAAATTGGTAATATAGAGATAAAAATGTTGAAACATAACTATTCATCTGATATAAATGATCAGTCATTGATTATGGATGTTCAAATGAATGATTATCATATTTTATTTACTGGTGATGCATCTTTCAATGTAGAAAAAGAGTTGATTGAAAAGTATAAAGATATCAATATAGATATTTTAAAAATTTCACATCATGGTAGTGCAACAGCATCTAGTTCTGAACTTTTTGATTGGATACAACCTCAAATAGCAATGATAGGTGTGAAAAAGAATAATTTATATCATCATCCATCAGATAAAGTGATTGAAAGATTAAAGAGAAAGAAAATCATGATATTGAGAACTGATCAAGATGGTATGTTTCATATTCGCTTTTATCCTTATCAAAAATATGTTGTTTATAGATAAAGAAAAGATATTACAAATAGAGACTTTTCATGTATAATGGAAAAGGAGGTGTTATTATGAATTGTGTTATTTATGGTGAAGAAAAATTTTTGATGGAAAGAAAAATGAATTCTTTAAAGAAAAAGTTTCAAATCAAAGATGAAGATATGAATATGATGACATATTGGTGCAATGAAACACCAATGAAAACAATCATTGAAGATGCTTTAACACCACCTTTTTTAACTGAATATAAGATGATTGTGTTAAGAAATCCTTATTTTTTAACAACATTAAAACAAAAAGATGTTAGTAATGAAGATATAGATATGTTAATGGATTATTTGAGTCATGATAATCCAACAACTATTTTTGTCATTTATCATGATCAAAAGAATTTTGATGAAAGAAAAAAGATTGTTAAACAATTAAGAAAAATTGTTCGATTTTATGATATTGATAAAGTTGATTATCATCAACTTTATAAAACAACACACCAAGCTTTTCAAAAAAGAAATTGTGAAATAGAAGATGACGCTTTAGAACTTTTTCTATCAAGAATGCCTAACGATTTATTAGAAATTTCTCAAGAAGTCAATAAAATTTGTTTATATTCAAATCATATTACGCGTGAAACTATTGATGTTATGGTATCTAAGAAGTTAGAAGAAAATGTATTTGAATTAACAAAAGCTATTTTGAATAAGGAAACAGCGAAGAGTATTCAGATTTACAAAGATTTAAAAATTAATAATGAAGAACCAATTAAATTAATCGTTTTAATAGCGAATTCTTTAAGATTGTTATATCAAGTGAAGTTATTGGATAGAAAGGGGTATAATGATCAAGAGATAGGAAAAATGTTATCTTTAAATCCTTATCGTTTAAGATATATTAGACAAGATGGAAAAGAGTTTGAAATATCTGAATTATTGGAAAAATTAGATGAATTATCACAACTCGATGTTGATATTAAAACTGGAAAAATAGATAGATTTAAAGGTTTAGAATTGTTTTTGATTAGAATGGGAGGAATTCACTAATGGAGTCATTAAGAGAATTATACAAAATAGGAGTTGGTCCATCTTCTTCACATACTATGGGACCACAAAAAGCAGCACAATATGTTTTAAAAAAGTATCCTCAGGCGTTACGTTTTCATGTAGATTTACATGGCTCTTTAGCTTTGACAGGAAAGGGACATTTAACAGATGATATTATGGAAAAGACATTTTCTCCAATACCAGTTACATTTTCTTTTAAAGCAGAAGAATTAGAATATCATCCTAACGGAATGTTAGTACATGTGTTTGATCAGGATAATCAAGAAATAGACGTTCTTGAAATTTATTCTATAGGTGGGGGATCTATAACTTTTAAGGGTGAAAATCAAAATCAAGTGATAGATGTTTATAAAGAAAAAACAATGAAAGAGATTTTAGAATATGTTGAAAAACAAGGGATCTCACTTTATGAATATGTTCTAGAAAATGAAGATGATGATTTTGAAGAATATCTTTATAAAATATTGAATGCTATGTTCTCTAGCATTGAAAAAGGATTAAAAAAAGAAGGAAAAATACAAGGAAAATTAAAGTTAAAAAGAGTTGCAAAATCAATGTTTCAACATGCTCAAAATACGAGAAGAGAAGCTGATAGAGAAAGATTGTTTATATCAAGTTATGCTTATGCAGTTTCTGAAGAAAACGCTGATGGGGGAGAAATTGTAACAGCACCAACATGTGGAGCGAGCGGAATTGTTCCAGCAATACTTTATTATGCATATAAACAATTACATATTGAAAAAAAGGATCTTATCAAGGCTTTGGCAGTAGGTGGACTATTTGGAAATGTGATCAAAACGAATGCAACAATTTCAGGAGCTGATGGAGGTTGTCAAGCGGAAGTTGGTTCAGCTTGTGCGATGGCTGCTGCAATGATGGCATGGATTTATGAATTGAATAATTCTTTGATAGAATATGCTGCTGAGATGGGATTAGAACATAATTTAGGTCTAACATGTGATCCAGTTGGTGGATATGTCCAAATTCCATGTATTGAACGTAATGGTTATGGTTCTTTACGTGCATTAGATGCAGCAATGTTAGCTAAACAATTAGGATATATGCGTAAAAACAAAGTGTCTTTTGATACTATTGTAAAAGTTATGAAAGAGACAGGAAAAGATTTATCAAGTGCTTATAAAGAAACATCATTAGGTGGTTTAGCAAAGGAATTTGGATTATCATGAGTTCTTTATATGTTCATATACCGTTTTGTCATCATATTTGTTCTTATTGTGATTTTTGTAAGGTGTTTTATAATGAAGGTTGGGTTAATCAATATTTAGAAGCATTATCTTTTGAAATGAAAGATAAGGAATTAAGTGATGATTATCAAACGATTTATATTGGTGGTGGAACTCCTAGTTCTTTATCTTTACAGCAATTAAAAAAATTATTGGATTTACTTCAGCCATTCTCTAAAAAAGTTTTAGAATATAGTATAGAGATTAATCCAGAATCAATGAATGAAGAAAAGTTAAATTTATTAAAAAAATATCATGTTAATAGACTAAGTATAGGTGTACAAACTTTTCATGATCATCTTTTAAAGAAAATAGGGAGATATCATACTTCTTATGATGCTATTCATTTGATTAAATTGGCTAAATCTATAGGAATCAATGATATAAATGTTGATTTGATATATGGTTTACCTAATCAAACATTGCAGGATGTTTATGAAGATATTGATATGGTTAATCAAATGGGAATAGGGCATGTTTCTATTTATTCATTAATATTGGAAGATAATACGATATTAAAGCATGAGGGATATATACCATTGAATGATGAAGAGGATGCGTATTGGTATCAATGTATTGATTGTTATTTGAAGGAGAAGGGGTTTATTCATTATGAAGTAAGCAATTATTATAAAAGAAAACCTTCATTACATAATCTTGTTTATTGGCATTATCAGGATTATCAAGGAATAGGATTATCAGCCCATTCTTTGATTCAGCATCATAGATTAGAGAACACAAAAAATTTGACAAAATATTTAGAACATCATTATTTAGAGCATGATTGTCCATTAAATAATGAAGATGAAGTCTTTGAAAAAATAATGATGGGATTACGTTTAACAGATGGCATAAATATTAATGATATTGATAGTTTATATCATATTGATTTTTTAAAAAAATATAAAGATGTTATTGATAAATATGTAAAGTTAAATATGTTAGAAATAGATAATCAGTATATAAGAACAACGTTTGAAGGTATGAAGTACCTCAATACTATATTAGTTGATTTTTTAGATTAGATATGAATATGACACTTTATATTCAATATTAAAATAGTTAAGCAAGAAGATAGATTGATGTCTATCTTTTATTTTCAAAATATTTTTAGCACAAAAGTGTTGACAGTGCTAAAAAGATGAGTATAATAAAATTAGCACAAAGATAAAAAGAGTGCTAAAGGAGGTTAAGATATGTTGACAGCTAGGCAATTACTTATATTTAAATGTATTGTTGAAGAATTTGTTGAAACAGCTGAACCTGTTGGATCAAAGTTGTTGATGACGAAGTATCAACTTCCTTACTCAAGTGCAACAATAAGAAATGAAATGTCGTTTTTGGAAGAGCATGGTTATTTAGAAAAGACTCATACATCTTCAGGACGTATTCCTTCCACTCAAGGTTACCGATTTTATGTTAATACTTTATTACAACCTAATGTTGAAGATGAAGTCAAAAATAGGGTGACTACTTTTTTAGGAAATCGTCATCGTTCTTTGAATGAGATTATTCAAGAAAGTTGTCAGATGTTAAGCGAATTAACACATTTAACAACAGTTGCCTTAGGACCAAATTCTGATTATGAAAAATTACAGAACATTACATTAGTACCATTAAGTGAACATAGTGTAACAGCAATTATTGTGACAGATAAAGGTCATGTTGAAAATAGAATGTTTAATGTTAAAAATAATGCATATTTAGAGGATTTAACAAGCTGTGTTAACGTTATGAATGACTTGTTAGATGGAACACCAATTAATCAAGTTGCTTTTCGTTTAGAAAGAGATGTTAAACCAATACTGAGTGCAAGAATAAAAGAACATGAAATTTTATTCAATGCATTTTTAGAGGCATTTATGAAATTCGCAAATAGTAATGTTTATTTTTCTGGTAAAGAAAATATGTTATATCAACCAGAATATAATGATGTTAATAAATTACGACAATTAGTTAGTGCATTTGAAAATTCTCAATCATGGAAAAATTTGGAACCACTTAGTTTAGAAGAGGGAGTCAGTGTACGGATTGGGAGTGATTCACCAATTGAAGAATTGAGTGATGTATCAGTAATATCAGCATCGTTTAAAACTGGAGAAGAGTCTAAAGGATCAATTTCAGTTATAGGGCCTACACGTATGCCTTATGAAAAAGTTGTTTCTTTAGTTGATTATATATCGAAGTCTATAGAGCAAGTTCTCTTAAAAGAGTTAGATGATGAATAGAGGTGAAAAAATGGTAGAAGAAAAGAAAGAAGATGAAGTTGTAGATACTGTTGAAGAAGATGTAGAAACAGTTGAAACAGAGATTGTTGAGGATTCAAAAGAGATATTTGAACAAAAGATAGCAAAGCTAGAAGAAGAAGTAAATACTTGGAAAACTGATTATTATAAAGTATTTGCTGATATGGAGAATTCTAAAAGAAGATTAGAAAAAGAACATTCAAATTCAATGAAGTTTATGATGCAGTCTTTTATTGAAGAATTATTACCTGTTATAGATAATTTTGAAAGATCTTTGAATGTTCAAGAGCCAAGTGAAGAAATTCAAACATTTTTGAAAGGATATCAAATGATTTTTGATCAATTGATGAGTATTCTAGAAAAAAATGGAGTTGAAGTCATTGAAGCACAAGGTAAAGAATTTGATCCTAATTTGCATCAGGCTGTTATGACAGCTCAAGATGAAAATTATGATTCAAATATTGTTGTAGAAGAACTACAAAAAGGTTATAAATTAAAAGATCGCGTTATTCGTGCATCTTTAGTTAAAGTAAATCAATAAATTTAAGGAGGATATTATATTATGGGAAATAAGATTATTGGTATTGACTTAGGTACTACAAACTCATGTGTGAGTGTTATGGAAAATGGAGAAGCAAAAGTTATTGCTAATCCTGAAGGATTAAGAACAACTGCATCAGTTGTTTCATTTAAAAATGGTGAAATTGTTGTAGGTGAAGCTGCAAAACGTCAAGCAGTTACAAATAAAGATACAATTATGTCTATTAAAAGACATATGGGAACTGGTTATAAAGCATCAGTTAATGGTAAAGAATATACACCTCAAGAAATTTCTGCAATGATTTTGCAAAATTTAAAAGCGACTGCTGAAGCATATTTAGGTGAAAGTGTTAATAAAGCAGTTATTACTGTACCTGCATATTTTAATGATGCTCAACGTCAAGCAACAAAAGATGCTGGAAAAATTGCAGGATTAGAAGTTGAACGTATTATTAATGAACCAACAGCTGCTGCATTAGCGTTTGGTGTTGATAAATTAGACAAGGAACAAAAAGTATTGGTTTATGATTTAGGTGGAGGAACATTCGATGTTTCTATCTTAGACTTAGCTGATGGTATGTTTGAAGTATTAGCAACTGCTGGAGATAATCGTTTAGGTGGAGATGATTTTGATCAAAAGATTATGGATTGGATTGTTGCAGAATTTAAGAAAGATCAAGGTGTTGATTTAAGCACAGATAGTATGGCTATGCAACGTGTTAAAGAAGCTGCAGAAAAGGCTAAAAAAGATGTTAGTGGTATGATGCAAACACAAATTTCATTACCATTCATTTCTGCTGGTCCAGCTGGTCCATTACATTTAGATTTAACTTTAACAAGAGCTAAATTTGATGAATTGACTCAAGATTTAGTTGCACGTACAGAAGGACCTGTAAGACAAGCATTAAGTGATGCAGGAATGTCTCCAAATGAAATTGATCAAGTATTATTAGTTGGAGGTTCTACACGTATTCTTGCTGTTCAAGAATCAGTAAAAAGATTATTAGGAAAAGAACCAAATAAATCAGTTAACCCTGATGAAGTTGTATCTATGGGTGCTGCTATTCAAGGTGGAGTTATTGCTGGTGATGTAAAGGATATCGTTTTATTGGATGTTACACCTTTATCATTAGGAATCGAAACTATGGGTGGAGTTATGACTGTATTAATTGAAAGAAATACAACAATTCCAACAACAAAATCACAAATTTTCTCAACTGCTGCAGATAATCAACCTGCTGTTGATATTAACGTATTACAAGGTGAAAGATCTATGGCTAAAGATAATAAACAATTAGGTTTATTTAAATTAGATGGTATTGAACCAGCTCCTAGAGGAGTACCTCAAATTGAAGTTACATTTAATATTGATGTTAATGGTATTGTTAATGTTAAAGCTAAAGATATGAAAACACAAAAAGAACAATCTATTACTATTCAAAATTCTACTGGTTTAAGTGATGAAGAAATTGATAGAATGGTTAAAGAAGCTGAAGCTAATAAAGCTGATGATGAAAAGAAACGTAAAGATATTGAAACAAGAAATAAAGCTGAACAAATGATTAATGAAATTGATAAGGCTTTAGCTGAACAAGGAGATAAGATTGATGATAATCAAAAATCTCAAGCAACAGCTTTAAGAGATGAATTAAAGAAAGCATTAGATGAAAATGATATGGCAACATTAGAAGCTAAAATGAATGAATTAGAACAAGTTGCACAACAAATGGCAGCATACCAATATCAACAATCACAAGGTGCTAATCCAACAGATGCTGGAACAACTTCAAATGATGATGTTGTAGATGCAGATTTTACAGAAAAGAATTAATATGAAGCCAAGGCTTTTGCCTTGGTTTTATCTAATGAAGAGGTGAGATAATGGCTGATAAAAGAGATTATTATGAAGTGTTAGGCGTTTCTAAAAGTGCAAGTGCTGATGAAATTAAGCGTGCATATAGAAAAATGGCTAAAAAATATCATCCTGATGTCAATAAAGAACCTGGGGCTGAAGAGAAGTTTAAAGAAGTCCAAGAGGCATATGATGTTTTATCAGATGACAATAAAAAAGCTGCTTATGATCGTTATGGACATGCTGCATTCGATCAAACTGGTGGATTTGGTGGTGCTGGTGGCTTCCAAGGTGGATTTGGAGGTTTTGAAGATGTAGATTTAGGAGATATTTTTGGTTCGTTCTTTGGTGGTGGAACACAGCGTCAAAGAAAAACAGGACCTATGCGTGGAGAAGATCGTTTCATTCAATTAGAAATTGATTTTATGGATGCGATTAAAGGTAAGAAGACAGAAATAAAAATTAATTTTGATGAACAATGTTCTCATTGCCATGGGACAGGTGCTAAAACACCAAATGATGTACAAACATGTTCACGTTGTGGTGGTACTGGAACAATAAGAACACAACAACGTTCTCCATTTGGTACATTTGTCAATCAAACAACTTGTCCTGATTGTCAAGGAACTGGAAAAGTTATTAAAGAAAAATGTCCACATTGTCATGGTAATGGATATGTTAATAAAAAGATTACTGTTGAATTAAATATACCTGCTGGTATTAATACACATCAACAATTACGTGTACAAGGAAAAGGGCATAGAGGAGCAAATGGAGGACCAAATGGTGATTTATATGTCGAAATCTATGTAAGACCACATCAACATTTTAAACGCGATGGAAGAAATATATCAATTACAATTCCTATTTCTGCCGTTGATGCAACTTTAGGATGTGAAGTTGATGTACCTACAGTTTATGGTGATGTGACATTAAAAGTGCCAGAAGGAACACAACCAGGAACAACATTACGATTGAAAGGAAAAGGTGTTAAAGATTTACGTAGTGATAATTATGGAGATCAGTATGTTAAAATTGATGTTAAAATTCCTACAAAGCTTTCACGTGATGAAAAAGATTTATATCATAAATTGAAAAAAAGTTCTAAAAAAGAATCTATTTTTGAACAATTTAAAAAAGGATTTAAAAAGTAAATGAATTGAAGTTCTAAGTTTGATTTTTAGGTATTATAAAATCCAATGAGGATTTAACAAAATCGCTTTAAAATGCAATGAGGATTCGATGTTAAAATTTCGAATCCTTTTTAAAATTCTATGAGGAGAAGTGATGTCTGGCTG
>JAETUM010000131.1 GCA_021768625.1 Candidatus Stoquefichus sp.
ATCAACTTATTCTGAGCATTATTTCTAATCGCTTCTTCAATTTCATGTACTTCATCGTAAGCATCTTCAGCAGGACAAATTATACGCTGAATTGATCTTACATTTTCAAAAAGATCATTGCCTACTCCTGAACGAGTATATTCCCCTTCCACAATCAAAATATCCTTATTCTGCCAAATTTTCCTAAGTTTATGGAAATAATGTTGACTTTTACTCTTATCCTTGAAACTCATATACATTCTAGACATAAATGTCGAGCCATATGAATACTTCGTCTTTTCAATTTCTTTAAAAAAGTCACTAAATCTCGGTAACACTCCTACAGCATAATAACCACGCATTTCATTATATCTGTCTAAATTAGTAAAGATATCCGGTAAACAAGTTAATACCCTTGGATTATGGTTATTTAGAATACTATCTTTTAATATCTTCGCTAACTCTGGATTAAAATGTTGATAAATAATGTCTTCACCATATATCAAGTCTAGTTCACCATCTCCAATTCGCACCACAGATTTCTTATTTTCAATTATTTCATCTAAAGTTTCATCAATTGATTTAACTGAAATATCAAAAATATCATCAAAAGACTTCTTAGAACTATTAGCTGGTAATTTATTAACTTGTTTTATCATCTCATCCATACTGTCAGCTACGTAATAATTATTACTCTGTTCATGATATTGAGTATCCCTAAAAGCAAAAGTAGGAATATCCAGCAATTTCAATACAGTTTCGAAATGGACATTCTTATTGCCATAGCCAATATCAAAACAAAGATCTGTTTTTTCGATAATTGACTTTAATTGGTAATTTAAAATTTGAGGATAAAGGGTTGCATTCCCATTTTGCGTTAAAATGTCTAAACCTGTATATAATGCCCGTCCCGAAACAATATTAAAATGAATATTTGGTAAGCGCCTGATTAAGTTCTTGTGCGCCATGATTTTCTGCGTAATTCAAAAAAATAATAGCTTCTTTATCAAATTTATTTTCAAGTCTGTTAGAAGTTAGATGATTGATTACTTCTGACCATTCACTACTATGATAATTCCACCACTTTTTACTTAAGTTTTTAGGTGAACTTTCTCTAATTAGCCTACTATCACTAGCATATTGAATAATTGCAGGCCTCTCAACAGTGTCTTCATAATACAGATATGAATTTGTTAATTCAAAATTAGGATCTCCAAATCCAATTTGATAATTGTAAATTTCAGGCAACTTTCCAATATTGGTACCAAACCCATCATTAATCATAGCTTGCTCATAAACTAGACCATAATTTTTGCTTAGTTCTAAAAATTGATTACCAATATTGTTATTGCGCCAGTAGATATTATTTATAAGCATAACACCCATATTAAACTTATCGGGATGTACAAAATCAATTATTGCATACAAAGGCTTATCTTCTACATCAATTGCAAATAGATCATCTAAATTTTGATCAATAATTGTATTGTTACCTAAGTAAAGCACTT
>JAETUM010000059.1 GCA_021768625.1 Candidatus Stoquefichus sp.
TGGTTTATGCCTATACTGAGATCACTGACATATAAAGCCAAATATAAGAGAAATGGAAAATACTATTATACAAGTTTCAACAATGGTTTTATAGAAAGCATGAACAATGTAGTCAAATTAGTTAAAAGAAATGCACATGGCTTTAGATACTTTGACAACTTAAGAAAGAAAATTATTCTTCATTTAGGTTATAGTTATACTTTTACCTTTAAAGAACGTAAAAAGGGAATAGCTATCTCTCGATAACTATCCCTTAATCCTCCACTCTTGACACGGAGCCTCATTAATTATTAATATGCTGATGATATACAGGTGTACTTTCATCTATCGCTTTAAATACATAACCACGATCTTGATAGTATTTAATAATTGTTGGTAAAGTTTCTACCGTGTTTTGTTTTCCATTTGCATCATGCATTAAAATCATAACATGATCTCTAGACGAACTTGTAGCCCTTCTAATCATTTCACTCTTACTCATTTTAGAATAACCATCACCATTTTCTGCATTCCAATCGTAGTATTGATATCCCTTTTCTTCAACCATCTTTGTTAATTTTGTCATAATACCCTTTGTATATTTTCTAGAAACTGTATTAGAGCTTCCACCAGGGAATCTAATATATTTAGGTACAAATCCAATATATTTCTTTGCTAAAGCACCAATCTTATCCAGATCATTAAAATAAGCATCTACTGAAGCATAAACCTTATTATATTTATGACAATAAGTATGTAACCCAATTGTATGACCTTCATCATAAGCAACTTTAATATATTTAAAATATGACGAATTCATTCCAGTAATAAAGAAACTAGCTTTACAATTATATTTTCTTAAAATTGATAATACTTCTGATGTATACTTTGATGGTCCATCATCAAAAGTTAAATAAACAACTTTCTCAACAACTTTATCTTTAACAGAAACTTTCACACTTTTTTCTGACTTATTTCCACTAAAATCAATAGCTACATATTTAATTGTGTATGTTCCATTCTTATTCGCATCAAAATCATTTTTCTCAACAGTTATTTTTGGTTCAAGATCATAATCATCTCTCACAAGTGCATATTTTAACAAATCGACTTTTTCACCTTTCTTAACTGAAAAAGAATTAGCTGTTATAACTGGTGCTTTGCTATCTTTTTTCACTTCGACTGATGTTTTCTCTATTGTACGATTTTTACCTTCATCTTCAACAATAACTTCAACTTGTAATTGACCAACTTTAGAAAAATCATAGTTTTCTGCAAACGAAACTTTTATTTGTGTTTCGTCTTCTACCTTCTCTACAAGCTCTTCTGCTTTTAAAGCTTGATTTTGAGCAATTTTCAAACTTTTCAATTGTACTTTTGGAGCTTTTGTATCAACAACTTTAATTTTCATTTTAACAATTTCATCATTGTAATGATATTCAACAGTATATTCTCCTAGTTTTCCTAATTCAACAGCCTTACTATTAATTTTTACATCACTTATTTTCCCATCTTTGACTTCTTTAATAAAAGCCTTGTAGTCAACTTGACTATTAATTTCTACTTCTTGTGTATCCGCATTTAAAACAATTGAAGAAGATGTCAAAAATTGAAAAACACAATACATAATTCCAACAATTAAAAGAATCACACAAAGCAGCATTCCCATATTTTTATAATTTATCTTATATCCCTTTATCATAAAAATCCTTCTTTCTTTCATAATATCATTACATTATTTGTCCCAAATTGTTCATTATTGTCTTTTTTTATGTATTTTTTACCATAATATGTTATATCTATATGTGGTGATGAAAATGTTTATATATAATATCAATCAAAATTCAAATGCTCCTCATTATCATATTTTGGACCCAGATTATATTTATAATACACATTTAGAGAAAAATCTACTCTATTCTTATTTTAAAAGTCTTATTATACCACAAAAAGTTAATGTTATCTTAGGCATATATATAGAATATCAAATTGATGATTATCCATATCAACAATATCCCCAACTTTATCAAAAATTTGCACATTCTATTGAGATGAAAATAAAGTATTACTTAGACTTTGGATGTGCTAACCTCTTTAATAGTAATGCAAATTACTTTTTTATAACAATGTTTAATGTCGAAGAAATAAAAATACAGAGTGCACTATTATCATTTATTGAGGATATAAATCAAAAGTATTTTAGCCGTAAAAACAAATACCATTATTTTCATATGAGAAGCGGACTTTATTTTTCACATCCATACATAAATCCATATCAATTTTACAATTGTGCAAAAGAACAATTCTATAACAGCACTAACACAAATGCACTATTATCCATTAAACCTTATTTACTTTCACTAGAATAATCTTCATAAACTTTGTATAAATAGCGAATGAACTTTTTCAAAAAATGAATAACAAAAATTGAAGTTAAACATATTGGTAATACCCAAATAACTTTTAAATTAAAGAAACAATAAATACCAAAGAAATCATACATAATAAATAAAATCAAATAAAACAATACTGTTACTGTTACCGCCATTAATGCACGCAATCGATTAAGTGGTCTACATACAATAAACACAACTAGAAAACTGATAAATCCAGCAATCAAAAAATAATATGTAGAATACATCATTAAACTAAAATTCAAAATATGACCTAAAAAAGTAACTCCTAACATATATAATATCATTGTTAATGCACAGGGAACAGCAGTAGAAATGACATGTTTTAAAAATCCTTGTGAAAGTGTTGATGATGATTGTTCTAATGTTAAAAAGAAACTTGGTATACCAATTGCTAAGCCACTGATTAAACTTAATTGTAATGGTGTAAATGGATAACTCATTCTTAACATTGAAAAAATTAAACATAAAACAGTTGAGTAAATTGTTTTTGTTAAATATAAAGAACTCACTCTTTCAATATTAGCTATAATTGTCTTCCCCTCTTCAACAATTTGTTTCATTGAAGAAAAATTAGAATCCAATAAGACAATATGTGCTGCTTGTTTTGCTGCATCACTTCCAGCTGCCATAGCAATACCACAATCAGCATCCTTAATAGCTAAAACGTCATTAACTCCATCACCAACCATTCCAACAACCTTATTCTCAGCTTGCAATGCTTTCACTATCAACTGCTTTTGTTCAGGTTTAACTCTTCCAAACACATGATAATGACAAACAATCTTTCTTAATTCTAGAAAATCTTCAGGTAATGTAGAAGCATCAATATATTGATTTCCATATTTTAATCCAGCTAATTGAGCAACCTTTGAAACAGTTATAGGATTATCACCAGATAATATACGAATTTCAACGTTTTCATTTTCAAAAAAAGCAAGTGTTTCTTTAGCATCTTCTTTAATACAATCTTGAATTAAAATAAGAGCTAAAGGATGAACACCCTTAAATTGAGATTGTTGAACATTTAAATAATCTACTGATCCTAATAATAAAACACGCAATCCTTCTTGAGCATAAGAATCTGCAAGATTTAAAACATCTTCTTCACCTGTTAAAAACTCACATGCTCCTAAAACATAACTTCCTTCATCATAAAAAGATATTGCTCTCATCTTTCTTTGAGAAGAAAAAGGCAGTAATGATTCAACCTTGTATCCTTCTGGCTTTTCAAAATACTCTTGTAAAGCCTTTTGTGTTACATTAACATCATCAAATGAAAAAGAAATAGCCCCCATAATCTCATGAACTTTTTTTGGATTTGAATGATGCAAACAAATAACATCCTCAACTTGTAATTCACCAGTTGTAATTGTTCCCGTTTTATCTAAGCATAAAACATTAACTCTTGCTAATGCTTCAATAGCTTCCATTTCTTGAATCAAAGCTTTTTTCTTGGCTAATTTACCAACACCTATAATAAAGGATAAACTGGTCAATAAAACCAAACCTTCAGGAATCATTCCAATAACTCCACCTACAGTCTTTACAATAGCTGTAGATATATCATGGGGATTCGCTGCTAATTGTGCAAAAAACAAAGCAATTCCAACAGGCACAATAACAAAACTTAATACTTTAATAATTTTTTCAATAGAATCTTTCATTTCTGAAGACGCTTTATTTTTATGTTTTGCTTTATAAACTAACTGTGTAGAATAATTATCATTACCTACTCTTATGACTTTTGCATATGCAGTTCCTGCAACCACAAAACTTCCCGACATCAACTCATCATCTTTGTTTTTTTTAACTGGCTTTGATTCACCAGTTAGCATGGATTCATTGACCTCCATCCCATTTGATTCTAGTACTATACAATCACTACCAATTTGATTTCCAGTTTCCAAATAAACTATATCATCAACGACTAATTGTTCAGTAGGAATTTCTCTTATTTGATTATCTCGAATAACCTTGACTCTTTTGACTGTCACAACAGTTAATTGATCAATAATCTTCTTTACTTTAAATTCTTGATATATCCCAACTACTGTATTCGTAAAAATAACACACATAAATGTTAAATTTGTCCATTTTCCAGTAAAAATAATAATAGCAGCTAGAAATAAATTTAAAAAGTTAAAATATGTTAAAGTATGTTCTATAATTATTTGCTTTTTAGACTTAGAAATATTATCTTGAGAAATATTAACTTTTCCTTCATCAATCCTTTGTTGAACTTCTGACTGTGTAAGACCAACATTCCACTTATCCATCTATCTCACCTATTCCAATGTAACATAATAATATGAAAAACTTGTGTACTAAAGACAATATTATTTTAGCATATTTTTAAAAACTTCACATTATAAAGCAAAAAAAAGAAACTATATTTAGTTTCTCAATCATTTTATAAATGGTGGACCCTGAAGGACTCGAACCTTCGACCGATCGGTTATGAGCCGATAGCTCTAACCAACTGAGCTAAGGGTCCAAAAGAATAAAAAGTGGTATTCACCACTCAATAACAAATGGTAGCGGGGAAGGGATTCGAACCCCCGACCCACCGGGTATGAACCGATTGCTCTAGCCAACTGAGCTACCCCGCCATGTAGTGAATCGTTTATGAAATAAATGGTGGTTCCGGCCGGAATCGAACCAGCGACACGAGGATTTTCAGTCCTCTGCTCTACCGACTGAGCTACGGAACCATAATGGCGGTCTGGACGGGACTCGAACCCGCGACCTCCGCCGTGACAGGGCGGCATTCTAACCAACTGAACTACCAGACCATTTGGTTGCGGGAGAAGGATTTGAACCAACGACCTTCGGGTTATGAGCCCGACGAGCTACCAGACTGCTCCATCCCGCGATATTAAATTAATAAATGGCGGAGGTTGAGGGATTCGAACCCCCGCGGGACTTTCATCCCCTGTCGGTTTTCAAGACCGATCCCTTCAGCCGGACTTGGGTAAACCTCCGCTTCATAAATGGTGGAGCTTAGCGGGATCGAACCGCTGACCTCCTGCGTGCAAGGCAGGCGCTCTCCCAGCTGAGCTAAAGCCCCATTTACAATGGTCGGGAAGACAGGATTTGAACCTGCGACCCCCTGGTCCCAAACCAGGTGCACTACCAAGCTGTGCTACTTCCCGAAAACATATTTATGACGATCAATTGGCGCGCTAGGCAGGAATCGAACCCACAACCTCTTGATCCGTAGTCAAGCACTCTATCCAGTTGAGCTACTAGCGCATCTCTTTACAGTGCCTATAAATAATAACACTTCTATTACTATTTTGCAACACTTTTTTATCTTTTTTTCAAAAAAATGGTGCCCAGGGCCGGAGTCGAACCGGCACGGATTTTAAGGTCCGCAGGATTTTAAGTCCTGTGCGTCTACCAATTTCGCCACCTGGGCACGTTGGAGGTTCCAGCCGGACTCGAACCGACGATGACAGAGTTGCAGTCTGTAGCCTTACCAACTTGGCTATGGAACCAATTCATTTTTTCGTTGCTTAATTAGTATATTATATTTTCATAACGAATGCAACCCTTTTTTTATAAAAATTATTTTTTCTCGTTTTGCCACCACTCAATAAAAGTTATTATTTAAAAAATTGACAAGAAACAAATGTCTCATCAATTTTTATTTTTCTAACTTTTCTCTTCTTCTAGATGACTCATCAAACATAATTTTCAATTTTTCATCATTATCATTCATCAACGCATCTTTTAATTGATCAAATTGTTCTTCAAATAATCTCATAGACTCTAATAAATACTCTTTATTATTTAAAAATAATTCACTCCATAAATCTGCATTTATATTTGCAATACGTGTTAAATCTCTAAAAGAATCCCCAATGTATTTTCCAGTTTCAAATCTTTGACTATCACTATTCATTAAAGCAACAGCTATCATATGTGGCAACTGTGAAGTATAAGAAATAATTTCATCATGATCATATGGACTCATTATTTTTACACTTTTAAAACCTAATTGAGAGACAAACTGACTCATAAACTCAATAGATTCTTTTTTATTTTTTTGATGTTCTATAATAATATAATTAGCATTTTTAAAAACTTCTCGACTCGCATATTCATAACCTTTTTTTTCTCGTCCAGCCATAGGATGACCACTCACATATTCAACATCATTATCCACTAATTTTAAAGCTTTTTCTAAAAAATATGATTTAATTCCAACAACATCAGTGATAATACTTCCTTTTTTAAAATGATGTCTAGCAATAAAATCTAAAACCAATGACGGATATAAACAAATAATCGTCAAATCACTTTGAGATATAATCTCATGTCCATCAACAAAACCATCAATAATATAACCATCTTGCTTGGCTTGTTTTAAAGTTTTTTCATTTGTATCTACTCCATAAACATCATGCCCAAGCCCTTTTAACGCTTGAACATAACTCCCACCAATAACTCCTAATCCCACTACAGTAATAATCATAAATTCTCCTTATATTTATTGTATTCCTCTTTTTTGAGCCAACATTTCTAATTTATAATCTAATAATTTCTTTGTTAAATCAACATAATATATATGAGGATATTCAAGACGGAAAAGTTCATCCCATAATAATTCCTTTTGTTTTTGTGAGTATTCTCTAATTTCATCTAATGTATATTTTGGATAAACACACTTTCCTTCATCAAAAATTAAAGTTTGTAAAGGAATAATTTCATATGTTCCTGCATATAATGTTTTATTCTTCCAAGCATCAGACTGGTGATAAATTGTTAAATCCTGATTAGCGTCTAAAACCTCATCATGGAAAGCAATAATATCAGCAATTGCTTTATTTGTTTCTTTTTCAATTAAACGATAGACTTTTTTATATCCTGGATTTGTAATTTTTTCTGTATTTTCAGAAATTTTTATCTTTGGTATAATCACACCATTCTGTTCAACAGCAGCCAATTTATAAACGCCACCAAACACAGGTGAAGATTTAGATACAATCATATTTTCTCCAACACCAAATGAATCAATTGGAGCACCTTGCTCTAAAATAGAACGAATTAAATATTCATCTAATGCATTAGAAACTGTAATTTTGCAATCTGTATAACCTGCAACATCTAACATCATTCTTGCTTTTTTTGTTAAATATGCAATATCCCCACTATCTAAACGAATACCTGATAATCTTTTACCCATAGGTTTTAAAACTTCTTCAGCAACCCTAATTGCATTAGGCACCCCACTTTTTAATGTATCATATGTATCAACCAATAACACACAAGCATCTGGATATGTCTTTGCATACGCTTCAAATGCTTCATACTCAGTATCAAAGGATTGCACAAAAGAATGTGCCATTGTTCCTAAAACTGGTATACCAAATTCTTTTCCAGCAGAAACAGTAGCAGTTCCAGCAACACCACCAATATAAGCAGCTCTTGCTCCATAATGTGCTCCATCATAACCTTGTGCTCTTCTTGCTCCAAATTCCATAACAGCTCTTCCTTTTGCTTCTTGACATACACGATGAGCCTTTGTCGCAATTAATGATTGATGATTAACACTAACCAATAAGAAAGTTTCAATTAATTGTGCTTCAATTAACTTGGCTTTAACAGTCACTAATGGTTCATATGGAAACACTGGTGTTCCTTCGGGAATAGAATAAATCGTACCAGTAAATTGAAAGTTTCTCAAATAATCAAAAAAATCTTCATCAAACTTGTTTTGTTGACGTAAATAATCTATATCTCCTTCAGTAAATCTCATATCCTGCACAGCTTCAATGAATTGTTGTAATCCTGCAAAAATTGTCATTCCACCCTGATCAGGATTTTTTCTAAAAAACATATCAAAATAAACAATATCATCTTTTTTCCCTAATTTAAAATAATTATAAGACATTGTAAGTTCATAAAAATCCATAATCAAAGTAATGTTTCTCTCACTACTTACATTTATATTTTCCATTTTTAATCCTCCTACTATTTGATATATCATATAACAAAACCCAAAAAAAATAAAGCATTAACGCTTTATTTCATTTCATTCTTTGCATTTTTCATACTATCTTCTACAGCACTAATCATTCCTTGTGAAGTTTTCGTTGCCCCAGAAATCGTATCAACATCATAAGTATTCTTTTCTTTCATCTTTGTGATAATCTGTTCTATGGCAACACCACCAATAGAAGGTGTTTCATTATGTTCTTTAACAATGACATCAACAAGTTTATCATCTTTCAAAGTCGTTTGTACTTCAAAATTCCCTCCATATCCTTGTGCAGTTGAAGTATATGTTCCATCTTTGTAAACAGTTTTCTTCTCTTCTTCTTTGTCTGTTGAAGAACAACCACATATTAATAAAGAAAGAATTATAAAACAAATTTTTTTCATTTTAAAACCTCCTATTACTAGTGTTTGTCAAGAATTCAAAATTATTCAAAAAAGATGTTTAAAAATACAAATCATATGATTGTCTTTGATATGGTTGTGGTTTTTGTTGTTGATATAACATTGGAATTAACAATTGTTGATTAGGATGAATCATTTTTTCATCTTCTAAATCATTCATTGCTTTAATCCATGATACCTCACTATTAAAAGTTTTTGCTAAGCGATAAACATTATCACCACGATTTACAGTATATAAAATAATTTCTCCGACTCTTGGAAAAGAGACTCTTTCATTATCATACATGTATGAATTATACATATTTTTTCCCTCCTAAAATACCTTATGTATAAATCACAAAAATGTATAGGCAAAAAAACAAGTGATTATTTTTTATAATCACTCGTTGCCAATTTATTTAATGCATCTTTAGCAGCTTGTTGCTCGGCTCTTTTTTTACTTGTTCCTTTACCAACACCCAAACGCATATTATCCATAACAACAGCAACTGTAAATTCTGGAGCATTTGCTGGTCCAACTGACTCCAATAATTCATATGTCACTGTCTTTCTTTGATCAGCTTGCATTAATTCTTGTAAAGTTGTTTTATAATCTGTTATATCATCATAATCTAAATCATTCACATGTAAAAAGATTGTACGTTCTAACATTTTTAAAACTTCATCTTGTCCACAATCCAAATATAGAGCTCCAATAAATGATTCAAATATATTAGCTAAAACACTTTCTCTTTGTCTACCTCCATTTTTTTCTTCACCAATACCTAGATAAAGAAATGCTCCTAATCCCAATTCTTTAGAAAATCTAGCTAAAGATTCCTCTCTGACCAATTTACTTCTTAATGTTGTTAATGTTCCTTCTGGAACATTAGGAAAAGTTTTATATAAAAATTCTGAGACATAAAGTTGGAGAACTGCATCACCCATAAATTCTAATCTTTCATAATCTTTACCCTTATGATGTGACTCATTAGCATAAGAAGCATGTGTAAATGCTTCTTTATATAAAGTTAAATTATGAAAAGGAATCTTTTCTTTTTGTAAAAAATCTAATAATTTCACTTTCCTTCCAATCCTTCCTTCATTTGTGAAACAACATCTTGCTTAACCATTTGATATGCTAAATCCATAGCACTTTCAAAAGCAACTTCATCACTTGCCCCATGAGCTTTCACAACAGCTTTTGTAAATCCCATCATTAAAGCTCCTCCAACAGATTTATAATCAAATTTATCTTTTAAAGAATAAAGTGACGGTTTTGCTAATAAAGCACCTAATTTTCCTCTTGTTGAAGACATCATACTCTCTTTAATCATCTTCATCAACAAAGAAGCAGCTCCTTCACATGTTTTTAAAGCAATATTTCCACTAAAACCATCTGTAACAATGACATCAACTTCACCAAGTAAAATATCTCTACCTTCAATATTCCCAACAAAGTCAATGTTATCATTTTGAGATAAAAGTTGATATGTTTGTTGATGAACTTCATTACCTTTTTTCTCTTCAGTTCCTATATTTAATAATGCAACTGTTGGATTTGAAATACGTCTTATATTTCGTGCATAAACACTTCCCATAATTGCAAAATCTTGTAATTGATCAGGTGTGTTCTCTGCATTTGCCCCCACATCCAACATACATACTCCTTTATTATTATAGGTAGGTAAAACAGCCATTAAACAAGATTTTTCCACACCTTCTAAACGTTTTAAAAATAACATAGCAGTTGTATAAAATGCAGCTGTAGAGCCACAAGATACAACACCATCTACAATACCATCATTAGCCATAATGACAGCTTTGACCATACTTGATTCTTTCTTTCTACGAACAGACATAATACCATCATTCATTCCAACAACATCCTGAGCATCTATAACATGTATATTATTGACATTTTCTAAAGATTCTAATTCTTCTTTTTTCCCAGTTACATATAATTCAACATCTAAATGAGTTTTAATAAAAGAAAGACATGCTTTGACAACAATTTGACTTCCTAAATCACCACTCATTGCATCAATCGCTAATTTATACATTTGTTCATCACCTCGTTCCATAGTATACCATATTTAGTCTACATATTCATTATTCACTTTTAAATTCTCTTCAATTTTATGAATTAAATTTTGATAACCCAATCCTTTTCTATATTCATCAATTAAATACAAAGCATCATCTCTTGCAACTTGTAGAACAGGAAAATCTTTTAAAATATCAGCAATCAGAAATGTTGGTACACCACTTTGTCGATTTCCCAAAACTTCTCCTGGTCCTCTTAATTGTAAATCATACATAGAGATTTCAAAGCCATCTTGGCTCTTTTCCATATACTTTAATCGTTCAATAGCATCTTTCGATGTAGAAGAGCTCATCATATAACAATATGCTTGTTGATCCCCTCTACCTATTCTTCCTCTTAATTGATGTAACTGACTCATGCCAAATCTTTCTGCGTTATAAATAACCATCATGTTTGCATTCTTAACATCAACACCAACTTCCACAACTGTTGTTGATACCAAAATTTGAATATCATTTTGTTGAAACTTTTTCATAATCTCATCTTTTTCATCATCTTTCATTTGACCATGTAACAATCCAACTCGATAATCATTTTGAAAATACTTTTGCATAGCTTCAGCAATTTGCGAAGCACTTCTTGCATCTAATGTTTCACTATCCTCTACTAAAGGACAAATGACATAACACTGCCCACCACCAGCTAGATATTCCTTCAAATGCTTTAAAATAGGTTTCATTGATGATGATTGTATAAATTGAGTTTGAACTGGCAATCTTCCTCTAGGCATTGTCTTAATAGTTGAAACTTCCATATCACCATACATAGATATAGCCAATGTTCGTGGAATAGGTGTTGCACTCATAATCAAAAAATCTACCTGATTCCCTTTATTTTTAATAGCTTTTCTTTGTTCTACACCAAAACGATGTTGCTCATCTGTTATAACAAACCCTAATTGATGATATTGAACTTTCTTTTGAAACAGAGCATGAGTTCCAACAATAATATCTACTTCACCTTCTCGTATTTGTTGATACATTATATCCTTTTCCTTCAAAGATAAAGAGCCAGTTAACAATGCAATTTTTATATTGCAATCTTTAAAAAAGGAAATCAATGTTTGATAATGTTGCCTTGCTAAAATTTCAGTTGGTGCCATCAATGCCCCTTGATATCCTGCTAAATAATTCGCATATAATGCAATCGCACTGACAACCGTTTTTCCACTACCAACATCCCCTTGTAAAAAACGATACATCATCTGTGGTTTTCTTAAATCATCAACAATTTCTTTAACAACATTTTGTTGATCTTTTGTTAATGGAAATGGTAATGATAAAATAAAAGACTGTAATTTCTCTATTTCAAACTTTTTTTCAATTCCAACTTCACAACTTCTTCTTTGTTTAATAAATTGCATAGTCAATTGGAATTTTAAAAACTCTTCATATTTTAAAAACTTCAAGCTTTGCTTAATATCATTTTGTGATTCTGGAAAATGAATATTCCATAAAGCAATATCCTTATGTATTAATTGATGTTTGATAATCATTTCTTCTGGAACATATGATTCAATATTTCCATTCAGCATCATTAAAGCCTTTTTCACATATTGTTGAAAACTCTTTTGGGTCATCCCCTCTTTAATAGAATAAATAGGATGAATACCCTTAATTTCATCAATTGGTTTTATTTTTATATCACTCGCTGTAATTCTATTATCTTGACATTTTCCAATAATAGTTATAACAGCATTTAATTTTAAATATTGTCTTAAAAAATGACGATTAAAAATGGTTACTTGATATTGTTGATGATAACGATCTTCTACCTCAAATGTCATTCTTGACATTTTTCCTCTAAAAAAAATCTTTGTAGCAGATATAACATGAGCTTCTATAATAATATGTTCATCATTAACAGAAGGATATGTTTCTTCAATAATATCATAACGATATGGATAATATTGTACAATATCTTCCAATGAATAAATATCCATTTGATTTAATAATTGATATCTTTTTTCTGTTGTTTTTAATAGTTTTAGTTCCATATTTACCACCTTTTCTATTTTATAACAAATCACAAAAAAAAGATACCTCAGTATCTAAATAAATAAAATTAGTAAAATTGTCATACAAACAACACCTAATATAATACTTAAAGAATTAGCTACAGCTGGCATATCTCCTTCGTATCCAATCTTTTTAGAAAATACTGCTGAAACAGTTGATAAAGGTGCACAATAAGCCATAATCATTATTTTTTTAGCCAAAAGAGGAATTGGTAAAACAAAATAAGTAATCAATGATAAAACAATTGTTCCTAATACCCTTAAAGATAAAACTTTCATAACATTTTTTGTTTCTGTAGGAGATATTTTTAATTCTAACAACAAACCAATCATTAGCATAGCTAAGAAACTATTACCTGCTCCAATAGTTGAAGCTATAGATAATATAGATTCAGGAATTTTTATTTTAAAAATAGCAAAAACAAAAATAAGAACATAAACATCAAAAGGAATAGAAGAAAATAATTTTTTAAATAAATCAGAAATTCTAAAGTCACTCTCTCCACTAGCAACATGTGAAGCCATAGCATATGTAATTCCTAGACCCATTAAAGCATTTCCAATATCAAAAGAACATAAATAAACAACACCTAATCCTGGAAAAAAACTTTGAATAAATGCTAAGGCAAAATTACCAATATTATACCCTGATGTATTAATCATAAATGCAGCTTTTAGTTGATTAGACTCTTTTAAACTAGCAAAATAACCAATCAAAATCATAACAATATTTGATAAAATCCCTATTGCAATTAAAATTAAAATCAACCCACTTAATTCTATACCATTTGCACTTGTTAATAATGCACAAGGTAAAGTAATATTCATAATAATAGTTGCCAAAACATTAGCATCTTCTTTTTTTAATACTTTTACTCTTTTCAACACATAACCTATAACAATAATCAAAACAAATGTCATTGACTTTATTAATACATCTTGCATAATCCTTCATCCTCTCGACTTTTATTATAGCATAAAAGCAAAAGAAATACTTCTTATAAATAATATATTTAAAACACTTAACATATCTCATTATTGAATATTATTTATTTTTTCTATGAAAATGATATAATGAAAACAGGAGGATAGATTTATGATTAAGGCAATATTTTTTGATATAGATGGAACACTTGCAAGTTTTAAAACCCATCAAATACCACTACAAACATTTGATGCTTTAAAAAAACTTCAAGAAAAAGGAATAAAACTTTTTATAGCAACAGGAAGAGGTAAAGATGGTTTATTTGTTTTGAATAACTTTCCTTTTGATGGATATATAACATTAAATGGTCAATATTGCTATACAAAAGATGAACTTATTTATGAAAATACAATTATGAAAGAAGATCTTATAGCTCTTTTAGAGTATTTAAAACAAAAGCCATTTCCATGTGGTTTTACTGAAGAACATACAAAATATTTTAATATGAGAGATGAACGTGTTGATGAAATACATGCAATCACACATAATGATGATCATCCTGCTGGTGATTGTTCTCAAGTTGTTAATCATAAAATTTATCAATGTATGTGTTTTATATCTCAAGAAGAAGAAAAGGATGTATTAAAGGTCATGCCTCATTGTATTTCAGCACGTTGGCATCCATTATTCTGTGATATTTCTCCAATTGGTGGAACAAAACAAAATGGGATTGATAAATTTCTAGAATACTTTCATATAGATTTATCAGAAACAATGGCATTTGGTGATGGTGGTAATGATATACAAATGCTAAAACATGTCAACATTGCTGTTGCTATGGGAAATGCTAATGATGATGTCAAAAAGGTTGCTGACTATATCACTGATGCTGTAGATGATGATGGTATTATTCATGCATTTCAACATTTCCAATTATTATAAAAGAAGCTGACATCTTTGAACCGCCCCTGTCAAGTAGACAGATGAAATAATTAAAATTGTTTTTATTGAAGTTGTCGAGCAGACAACTTCATTTTCTTTATGCAGTTAAAGTTGAACTGCTTGTGTAATG
>JAETUM010000060.1 GCA_021768625.1 Candidatus Stoquefichus sp.
TTACATATTTCTATTTTTAATTCTTTTGAATATTGACTTTTTCTTCCCAATATAAAAACCTCCCGTATCAGTGTTTAATTATTTACACTGTCTACTAGGAAGTTATCATATCAATTGACTCATTCTTCTTTTTAAACACATTTTACTACTAATCATTAACATCATTTTGATCAAAGACTTCATCAATTGCAGCACCAGGTGCAACCATTGGGAAAACTTTGTCATCTTCCTGAATAATACATTCAATAACAACAGGTCCATTATAATCCATAGCCTCTTGTATAGCAGAAGCAACTTCTTCTTTCTTTGTAACTTTAATTGCCTTACATCCTAATCCTTCTGCTGTTTTGCAGAAATCAACTTTATCTTCTAAAACAGTTGCTGAATAACGTTTGCCATAGAATAATGTTTGCCATTGTCTTACCATTCCTAATACATGATTGTTTAAAACAACTTGAATAATTGGAACATTATAACGTGAAGCAGTAGCCAATTCATTAAGATTCATTCTAAAGCAACCATCTCCAGCAATATTGAATACATATTGATCAGGTTTTCCATATTTTGCTCCTATAGAAGCACCTAAACCATAACCCATTGTACCTAATCCACCACTTGAAATAAATTGTCTTGGTCTTTTATAGTGATAATATTGTGCAGCCCACATTTGATTTTGTCCTACTTCTGTACAAATAATAGCATTATTATCTGTCAAAGCTTCAATTTGTTCTATAACATAAGGTCCAGTTAAAACATTTGAATCATATGTTAATGGATATTGGTCTTTTAATGCACGTATTTCTTTTAACCATTGTGGATGATTTTGTTGCTTCAACATTAAATTCAATGCACTTAATACACTCTTTGCATCCCCAACAATTCCTAAATCAACTTCAACATTCTTATTAATTTCAGCAGCATCAACATCAATATGAATAATTTTAGCATGTTTAGCAAACTTTTGAGCATTTCCAGTAACACGATCACTAAATCTTGCTCCAACAACAATTAATAAATCACATTGAGAAACACCTAAATTGCTCGTCTTTGTTCCATGCATTCCTAGCATTCCAGTATATCTTGGATTTGTTCCATCATATGCACCTTTACCCATTAAACTATCTGTAACAGGAGCATCTATCTTTTCAACAAATTCTTTTAATTCTTCATAAGCATTTGCTGCAATAACTCCACCACCAACAAAAACAAATGGCTTTTCACTTTTCTCAATCATCTCAATAGCTTCTTTTATAGAAGCAGTAGGATATGTATAATCTCTTCTTTCAATTTTTTCAGGTTGTTGTTTTATATATTCTCCACTTCCAATTGTTACATCTTTTGTAATATCAACAAGAACTGGTCCAGGTCTTCCTTCTTTAGCAATTTGGAAAGCCTTACGAATAGATGGAGCTAAGTCATCAATCTTTTTAACAATGAAATTATGCTTTGTGATTGGCATTGTTACCCCTGTAATATCTACCTCTTGAAAACTATCTTTTCCTAATAAAGGTACTGCAACATTTGCAGTAATTGCTACAAGAGGAATAGAGTCCATATAAGCAGTCGCAATTCCAGTAACAAGATTTGTTGCCCCTGGACCACTTGTTGCCATACAAACGCCTACCTTTCCAGTTGCACGTGCATATCCATCTGCAGCATGAGATGCCCCCTGCTCATGAGAAGTTAAGACATGGTTAATTTTATCTTGATATTTATACAAACTATCATAGACTTCAAGAATTGTTCCTCCTGGATACCCAAACACAGTATCTACACCTTGTTCAAGTAAGCATTCAATAACAATATCTGATCCTTTCATTTCCATATTTTTTCCTCCTCTTTATTTATCCTTTACTTTCAAAACTGCACCAGTATTTGCAGAAGTTACCATTGAAGCATATTTCTTTAAATATCCTTTAACATCAGCAATTTTTGGTTGAAAGTCTTTTTTACGTTCCTCAAATTCTTTTTCATCAACTAATACATTAATCTTATGATGAGGAATATCTATTTCTATTATATCTCCTTCTTTAACAAAGGCAATTGGTCCTCCAACAGCAGCCTCAGGAGAAACATGTCCTATTGATGCACCACGAGTTGCTCCAGAAAAACGTCCATCTGTAATTAATGCAACATCTTTATCTAATCCCATACCAGCAATTTCACTTGTAGGAGATAGCATTTCACGCATTCCTGGTCCGCCTTTTGGTCCCTCATATCGAATAACAACAACATCTCCTGCTTTAATTTTTCCTGCACGAATTGCATCAATAGCATCTTCTTCACAATCAAATACTCTTGCAGGTCCTTTGTGTTGCATCATCTCAGGTGCAACAGCACTTTGTTTAACGACACAGCTATCTGGTGCTAAGTTACCTTTTAAAACTGCAATTCCACCTGTTTGACTATATGGATTATCAACTGGACGAATAATATTAGGATCTAAATTAAGACATCCTTCAATATTTTCTTTTAATGTTTTTGTTGTGCATGTTATAACATCTGTATGTAAAACACCTAATTTATCAAGTTCATTCATAACTGCATAAACTCCGCCTGCTTCATTCAAATCTTCCATGAATGTATCACCAGCTGGTGCTAAATGACAAAGATTAGGAACTTTTTGACTAATTTCATTAGCAACCTCTAAATCTAATTCTACTCCTGCTTCATAAGCAATAGCAGGTAAATGTAACATTGAATTTGTTGAACATCCTAAAGCCATATCAACACTCAAAGCATTTAAAAATGCTTTTTCATTCATAATATCTCTTGGTTTAATATCTTGTTCAACTAATTTCATAATTTGCATACCAGCATGTTTTGCTAATCTAATTCTTTCACTATAAACTGCTGGAATTGTTCCATTTCCTTTTAATCCCATACCTAAAACTTCAGTTAAACAGTTCATTGAATTAGCAGTATACATACCTGAACATGATCCACAAGTTGGACATGCCTTTTCTTCAAATTCTTGTAATTTTTCTTTAGTTATTTTACCAGCATTAAATTGTCCTACTGCTTCAAATAAAGTTGATAAACATGTTTGTTTACCATCCAATCTTCTTCCTGCTAACATAGGTCCACCACTTACAAAAATAGTAGGAATATTTAATCTTGCAGCTGCCATAAGTAGCCCTGGTACATTTTTATCACAATTAGGAATCATAACCAACCCATCAAATTGATGAGCATTTGCTAGACATTCTGTACTATCACAAATTAACTCTCTTGTTACTAACGAATACTTCATTCCTGTATGATTCATTGCAATACCATCACATACAGCAATAGCTGGTACTTCAATAGGAGTTCCTCCTGCTAAATAAATACCTTTTTTGACAGCTTCTGCAATTTTATCAAGATTCATATGTCCAGGAACAATTTCATTATATGAATTCACAACACCAATAAGAGGTCTATTTAATTCTTCTTCTGTCATTCCTAATGCATTAAATAAAGATCTATGTGGTGCTCTCTCAACACCTTTTTTTACATTATCACTTTTCATGATTTATCCCCCTATAATCTTTCTACAATCAAGTCACCCATCTTTGAACAACTGACTTCATTCTTACCATCAGACATAATATCAACAGTACGATATCCATCTTTTAATACTTTCTCAATTGCTTTTTCCACATTATCAGCTTCCTTATCCATATCAAAAGAGTAACGAAGCATCATTGCTGCTGATAAAATAGTAGCAATTGGATTAGCAATATCTTTTCCAGCAATATCTGGCGCACTTCCATGACTAGGCTCATACATACCAAATGCATCATCTCTTAAAGATGCACTTGATAACATTCCAATAGAACCTGTTACCATACTTGCCTCATCACTTAAAATATCTCCAAACATATTTTCAGTTAAAATGACATCAAATTGTTGAGGATCTTTAATAAGTTGCATTGCACAGTTATCTACTAACATATGTTCCAATTCAACATCAGGATAATCTTTAGCAACTTCATTCACAACTTTTCTCCATAAACGTGATGAATCCAAAACATTTGCTTTATCAACGCTTGTCACTTTTCTTCTACGTTTCATAGCAATATCAAATCCTCGTTTAGCAATCCTTTTAATTTCTGACTCACTATATTCTAAATTGTCATGAGCAATTAATTCTCCATTAACTTCCTTTGTTTCTCTTTTTCCAAAGTATAATCCTCCTGTTAGCTCTCTCATAATCATCATATCAAAGCCACCTTGAGTCATTTCTTCTTTTAAAGGACAAGCCTCTTTAAGTTCATCATATAAATAAGCTGGTCTTAAATTTGCAAATAAATTTAATTCTTTTCTTATTTTTAATAATCCTGCTTCTGGTCTTAAAGAAGGTTCTAATTGATACCATGGAGATGTTGTTGTATCTCCACCAATAGATCCTAGTAGAACTGCATCACTTGTTTTAGCAATTTCAATAGCTTCATCAGTAAGAGGAACTCCATGAACATCAATAGAAGCTCCACCCATCAATATATCTGTATAAACAAAAGTATGATTATATTTTTTTGCGACTGCATCTAAAACCTTAATAGCTTCATCAACAATTTCAGGTCCAATACCATCACCCTTAATAACTGTAATATTCTTTTCCATACTTCTATTTTCCTTTCTTTTCATTGACATAATTAACTAAACCATTAACTTGAATCATTTTCTGCAAAAAATCTGGAAATGGTTGTGCATGATACTCTTTGTTTTTTGTTTTATTATAAATAGTCCCTGTATCAAAATCAATCTCAACTTGATTACCTTCATCAATATCATCAACAGCTGCTTCACATTCTAAAATAGCAAATCCAATATTAATAGAATTACGATAGAAAATTCTTGCAAAAGATTTTGCTATAACACAACTTACACCAGCAGTTTTTAAAGCTAATGGAGCATGTTCTCTAGAAGAACCACACCCAAAATTCTTTCCCGCAACCATGATATCTCCAACTTCTACTCTTTCTACAAATGTAGGGTCAATATCAACCATTGCATGACTTGCTAATTCTTTAGCATCAAATGAATTTAAATATCTAGCAGGAATAATAACATCAGTATCAACATTATCTCCATATTTTAAAACTTTACCATGAGCCTTCATTACTCTTCCACCTTTCTTGGATCAGCAATATATCCTGCAATTGCACTTGCAGCTGCTGTCTCTGGAGATGCCAAATAAATTAATGACTCAGTATCTCCCATTCTTCCAACAAAATTACGATTTGATGTTGAAACACATTTTTCACCTTTTGCCATAACACCCATATGTCCTCCCATACATGGACCACAACTTGGTGTATTAAATGCACACCCAGCTTCAACAAATATTTCTGCCAATCCTTCTTGTATACATTGAACAAATATCTTTTGTGTTGCAGGAACAACCATGACACGTACTTCTGGATGAACTGTTTTTCCTTTTAAAATAGCGGCTGCTTTTCTTAAATCAGTCATTCTTCCATTTGTACAAGAACCAATAACCACTTGATTAATATATATTTTCTCTAACTGATTAATTTCATCCATAGTATGTGCATTCCCAGGCAAATGTGGAAACGCAACAGTAGGTACAATTTGTGATAAATCTATTTCTATCACTTCATCATAAATAGCATCTTCATCAGCTTCATAAATTTTATATTCTTTTTTTGAATGTTCTTCAATATATGCAATTGTTTGTTCATCCACAGGAAAGATTCCATTTTTAGCTCCCGCTTCAATAGCCATATTACAAATTGTAAAACGATCATCCATTGTTAAATATTGAATCCCATCTCCAACAAATTCCATTGATTTATATAATGCACCATCAACACCAATTTGCCCAATAATATGTAAAATAATATCTTTACCACTTACATACTTTTGAGGTTTATTTTTCAAAACAAATTTTATTGCACTTGGAACCTTAAACCATAATTCTCCAGTTGCCATTCCTGTTGCAATATCAGTTGTTCCAACACCTGTACCAAATGCTCCTAATGCACCATATGAGCACGTATGTGAGTCAGCACCAATAATACATTCACCTGCGACAACAATGCCACGCTCTGGCAAAATAGCATGTTCAACACCACATTTTCCTTGAACCATATGATATGTTAATCCTTGTTCTCTAGAAAAATCTTGAATTGCTTTAGCATTTTCTGCTGATTTAATATCTTTATTTGGTGTAAAATGATCAGGAACTAACACAACTTTATCCTTATCAAAAACCTTATCAGCCATTTGTTTAAAAATAGGTAAAGCCATTGGTCCTGTAATATCATTAGCCATTACAACATCTAATTTTGCTTCAATAAGTTGACCAGCTACAACTTCTTTAAGTCCTGCATGATCAGCTAGAATCTTTTGTGTCATTGTCATTGACATTTTTATTTCCCCCTTTTATTCTTTGTATGTCATCACTAAGGAGTATATAACTCCTTACTGAACACACACAAAGTGTGTGTATTAATTATTAATAAGTTTATCTTCATCAGACCAGCTATATAATTTTCTAATTTCTTTTCCAACCTTTTCAGATGAATGTTCAGCTGCTAATTTACGCATAGCTTTAAAATGTGCTTGTCCTCCAGCAGCAGACATATCTAATAAGAAATCCTTAGCAAAAGTTCCATCTTGAATATCAGATAAAATCTTTTTCATAGCTTTCTTAGTTTCATCAGTAATAATCTTTGGCCCTGTAATATAATCACCATATTCAGCAGTATTAGAAATAGAATATCTCATACCTTCAAATCCTGATTGATAAATTAAATCAACAATTAATTTCATTTCATGAATACATTCAAAATAAGCATTTCTTTCATCATATCCAGCTTCAACTAATGTCTCAAAACCTGCTTGCATTAAAGCACAAACTCCACCACATAATACAGCTTGTTCACCAAATAAATCTGTTTCTGTTTCTGTTCTAAATGTTGTTTCTAAAACACCAGCTCTTGCTCCACCAATTCCTAAAGCATATGCTAAAGCAATATCTTGAGCTCTTCCTGTAGCATCTTGCTCAACTGCAACTAAACATGGAACACCTTTTCCAACTTGATATTCACTACGTACTGTATGTCCAGGTCCTTTTGGAGCAACCATAGTAACATCTACGTTCTTTGGTGGAACAATTTGTCCAAAATGAATATTGAAACCATGAGCAAACATTAACATATTTCCTTCTTCTAAGTTTGGTTCAATTGATTCTTTGTATAATTTTGCTTGTAATTCATCGTTAATTAAAATCATAATAATATCTGCTTTTTTTGCTGCTTGGGCAGAAGTATAAACTTCAAAACCTTGTTCTTCTGCTTTAGCCCATGATTTTGATCCTTCATATAAACCAATAATAACATGAACTCCAGATTCCTTTAAGTTTAATGCATGAGCATGTCCTTGAGAACCATACCCAATAATTGCCACTGTTTTACCATCTAATAAAGATAAATCACAGTCTGATTCATAATAAATTTTTGCCATTTTTCTGACCCCCTATTTTTCCTTTTCTTTTTTTATATCCAAATCATTAAGACCTCTTGCAATACCAGCCATTCCAGTACGCACAATCTCAACAATATTGAAACCATCTAACATTGCCAATAACCCATTGACTTTTCCTTGATCACCTGTCACTTCAATAACCATTGAATCTGGTGAAACATCTACAATTTTAGCTCTAAATATATCAACAATCGAAACAATATCAGCTCTTGTTGAAGCATTAGACTCAACTTTTACTAACACAAGTTCACGATATACAGATGATGAACGTGGTAAAGCAAATATTTCAATAACATCTTCAAGTTTTCTTAATTGTTTTTCTATTTGTTCTAAAATACGTTGATCTCCTTGTGCCACAACTGTCATGCGAGATATTTCAGGATTATTTGTTGGACCCACAGTTAAACTATCAATGTTATAACCTCTTCTTGCAAACAAACTACTCACACGAGTTAGAACACCTGAACTGTTATGAACAAGAATTGAGAGAGTTAATTCTTCCATATATTATCCTTCCTTCTTAATATTTTTATGAATACGATTCATTGCTGAAATCATTGCCTTAATAGTTGCAGTAGTAATATTTGGATGAACACCTACTCCAAACTCACAAACCGCACTTCCTTTAGGACGAAGTTGAACATATGCAGCAGCTTTAGCAGATGATCCAGATGTTAATGCATGTTCACTATAATCTAATAAATGTGTATATAAGAAATCTTGATTAGAGTTGAATGCATCTTTAACTGCATCAATTGGACCATTTCCATAGCCAATAAGTGTTTTCACTTCTCCACGATCCTCTATTGTGACTTCTGCACGTCTTTCATATTCACCTTCATCACTAATATCAATTAACTTTTGTCTTATAAATTTATAAGGTTCCTCAATATCAATATATTCTTTCTTAAATGTATCATAGATTCTTTCTGGAGAAACCTCTCCTTCAATTTCACTAATATTTTGAATTGCTTTAGCAAAATCAGCTTGTAATGCTTTTGGTAAATGATATCCAAAGACTGTATCCATGACATAAGCAACTCCACCTTTTCCTGATTGTGAATTAATACGAACGATTGGCTCATATTGTCTATTCAAATCAGCTGGATCAATTGGTAAATATGGAACTTCCCAAATACCTTCACCTCTTTGATGATATGCATACATACCTTTATTAATTGCATCTTGATGGCTACCAGAAAATGCTGTAAATACAAGTTCTCCTGCATATGGTTGACGTGGTGGTACATCCATCTTTGTACATTTTTCATAAACATGTTTAATTTGATTCATTTGACTTAATTCTAGTTGAGGATCAATTCCATGTGTAAACATATTTAATGCAAGTGTGACAATATCAACATTTCCAGTTCTTTCACCATTTCCAAACAATGTTCCTTCTACTCTATCAGCTCCAGCTAATAACGCTAATTCTGTTGTTGCAACACCACAACCTCTATCATTATGTGGATGAACACTAACAATAACTCTTTCTCTATCTTTAAAGTTTCTACACATCCATTCTATTTGATCAGCATATACATTTGGAGTATCCATTTCAACTGTTGATGGTAAGTTAATAATGACTTTGTTTTCTTGAGATGCACCCCAAGTATCCATAACTGCCTCACATACATCTAATGCATAATCAACTTCAGTTCCTGTAAAACTCTCTGGTGAATATTCAAGAATAACTTTTCCATCAAATTCTTGAGATAATTCTTTAACAAGTTTTGTTCCTTCCACTGCAATCTTTTTAATTTCTTCTTTACTTTTATTGAAAACAACATCTCTTTGTAATACTGATGTTGAATTATAAATGTGAACAATAGCTTTATCCAAGCCTTCTAATGATTCAAATGTTCTTCTAATCAAATGTTCTCTTGCTTGAGTTAATACTTGAACAGTGACATCATCTGGAATTAAATGTTCGTCAATTAATAATCTTAAAAAATCATATTCAATTTGTGAAGAAGAAGGAAATCCAACTTCTATCTCTTTAAAACCTAAATCGACAAGTAATTGAAACATCTCCACCTTTTCTTCA
The DNA here is from genome assembly GCA_021768625.1 of Candidatus Stoquefichus sp. Classification (GTDB taxonomy): domain Bacteria; phylum Bacillota_I; class Bacilli_A; order Erysipelotrichales; family Coprobacillaceae; genus MGBC163490. The sequence goes on from JAETUM010000060.1 coordinate 9,542, forward strand.
ATTTTCATTGGTGTAATCAAAGCTTGATTCCCATCACGTAAATCAACAGAACACCATGTTGGAGCCTTTTTAATTTCATTATCTGGCCATGTACGATCTTTTAATTTAATTGTTTCAAATCTTTTATATTTCTTATAATTCATAAAAATACCTCCCTTTCCCCATATAATAAAAAACCTCGTGCTCAATTACGAAATCATTCGTAATTGAGGACGAGAGTTATAGACTTCGTGGTTCCACCTCATATTCATTATTACCTCACAGTAATAACCTTATCAAGTACGCCTACTATTTAGGTTCATACTCTAGCGTGATAACGGTCGCAGATTCCGTAGCAGCTTACTCCTATTGTTTCAGTGCTCCACTCAAGGATGAGTTCAACAATGTTTTCATAGTTCTTTCCACCACCCAGAACTTCTCTATGCTTCAAATCATTATCTACTATTTCCTATCTCTGTATTTCTTATAGGGTTGTTGGATATATAATAACGCTTTTCACATTTATAGTCAACACTATTTTTACTTTTTCTTTTTTAGAATTTGATTTTTAAAAAACATCTCTTATCATTTTTCGCTTTTTAGTAAATTATACATCAGTATTATGTATTCGTTTCAAATAATATGAGTTTTTATTATATTTCTTTTACAATAAAGAAAAATTCATGTTTATTATGATTTAATCATTTTTTTCTTTTTCATAAGAGATAATCTTTCCTGATACTGCATTTATCTTATATTCATATTCATATAATGATGTTTCAAAAGAAATCTCATAATAACTATCCTCTAATTCAATATCTACATTTTTTACATTTTTATTAGATATCTTAGCATGTTTTAAAGCAATTTGCTTAGCTTGATTTGATGTTATCTTCGCTGAATTGATTTTTTCTACTTCATAATCTAAAATCTTTCCATCATGAGCATTTATAGTATATTCATATTTCTTATTCCCATTTTCAAATTCTATTTCGTATTCCCAAACACCATCATCTTTATCTTTTTTAATTTTATAATGAGATACTTCTTTAACTTTTGCATGATTCATAGCAATTGTTTTTGCTTTGGCTTGTGAAATGGATTGTTGTTTAGAGTCTGTATTGTCATTACTCTTTGAAGTCTTTTTTTCAATTTCTTTATTTAAAATCTTTCCACTTTTTGCATCTAATTCATATTCATACTCAATTGAATTATTAATAAACTCTACTTCATAAACCATCTTTCCATCATCACAATCTAATTCTATCTTTTGATAAGATGGGTGACTTATATGAGAATCTTCTTGTACAATTTGTTTGACTTTTTCTTTACTAATATAACTCTTTGTATTAACTTCTCCATCCACTTGAATATCATTTATGTTATTACGAGTTAATAAAATATTTAAATCATTAACTGTTAAATCTTTTAAACTTTCAAATGTATAATTTGTATTTCTCTGTATTAATTGTTGAATAATCTCTGCTTTTCCTACAGATATATGATATTGATTAGCTATTGTTTCTAAATCAGTATTTTTATTTAATGTTTGTGAAATAATTGCTCCATTAATATGATTTCCTTTTAATAAATCATCAATATCTTGAGAAATTCTTTTTCTTATTTTCTCATTTTCCTCTTTATTATCTCCAGTAACAGAAATTAATAAAGAATTCTTTAACTCATTAATATATCCCTCTTTAAGCATTGAACCTATTAAAGCATTCATTGCAACATCAATGTGACTACCTTCTAGTTCCATATTACCAACAATCTTTTTTCCTGCTTCATTATGAGTAATAACTTCTACAATTTTCTCTTGCCCATCAAGATTTAACTCTACACTTGGATTAACATCAATTCCCACAGTCGCAAAAACCACATTGTCTTTTTGGAATACCAATGCAATAGTTAAGCAAATAACACATACTAAAGCTGCAAAACTTAACTTGTAGTAGTTTCTTTTTTTAGGCATTTCTATAGATGTTATTATACTAGTATCCCTTGTTTCTATTTCTTTTTGAATTTTTTCCAAATCATTTGGTGCTATTGTTTCAAAAGCCTTGTATAACTTATTCATAACTCAATCTCCATTTCTTTTTTCATTTTTTTCATACCACGATGATAACAAGATAATGATGTTGAAACTGACATATGAAGTAATTTAGCAATTTCATAATGTTTAAATCCCCATAAAGAATGCATAATAATAACTTGTCTTTCTCTTTCATTCAATATTGTAAAAAGACCCTCTAATATCATCTTTGTATCCTTATCTATCTGTTTAGGTAAAGAAATATTATCTACATATTCATCCATATATATTTTATTTCTCAAATACATATAACATTCATTTCTAGCTATTGTATATATCCATGCTAAGGGTTTTGACATTGAATGATAGTTTTGACTTGCTTGATAAATTTTGATATATACTTCCTGCATAACATCTCTACTGTTATCATAATTCTTTAATAAACTCATAATATAAGCAAATACAAATGTATGAGTATATTCATAAAATTCTTTAAATGAATTTTCATCAGAAAAGAGTTTTAACAATAGTTGATCGATCTTATTATTGTCCATTTTCATATCTCCCTTCATAATATAAATGCTAAAGAGCAGAATATTATTGCATATATTTTCATTTTTTATTCAAATATATTAAAAGATGCACTTTTCATGCACCTTATTTCTTTTATTTATCAAATGCCAATTCAATTAATTGATCAATTAAATCACTATATGAAATACCTAAATCAGCTATCAATTGTGGATACATAGAAATTTTTGTAAACCCTGGCATCGTATTAATTTCATTTAAATAAACTTTATTTGTTTTCTTATCCAAGAAAAAATCAACTCGAGAAAGTCCATGACCATCTACTGCCTTAAATACTTTTAATGCATAATCTCTTATTTCTTCTTGAATTTTCTCATCTACTAAAGCAGGAATACAAGTTTTACTTTCTTCATCCTCATATTTAGATTCAAATGTATAAAACTCACCATGAGGCATAATTTGTCCTACTCGTGATACAATTGGATTATCATTTCCTAAAACTGCTGTCTCAAGTTCGATACAATCAATACACTCTTCTACAACAATATGACGATCATACTTTGATGCTTCATTTAATATATTCATTAAATCTCCCTCAGTATCACAACGATAACATCCAACACTTGATCCTGAACGACTTGCTTTAATAAAGCATGGTAACCCCAACTGTGTTTTAACTGTTGTAATAATATCAGTTACTTCATTAAATTCTGAATCTATAATAACCAATTGCCCATCATACTTTTTCTTTACATAAAGAGATTTAACCTGTGGAATTCCAACAGTATCTAATATTTTTTTAGTATAAACTTTATCCATAGAAACACTTGATGCAAGAACTCGACATCCAACATAAGGAACATTTGCAAGTTCTAATAACCCTTGAACTGTTCCATCTTCTCCATACAATCCATGTAAAACAGGGAATACAACATCTTGTTGCTTTAACAAACCATAAATATCATCAACTTTTTGTGATCCGTCCAACCACGTTTCTTTTGTTAAGTCATCTTGATTTTGTTTCAAGAGATACCATACTCCATCTTTATCAATTCCTACTAAAGTTATTTCATATAAATCATTATGAATATTTTGTAAAACCGATGTGCAAGACATTCTTGAAATAATATGTTCACTTGATTGTCCACCACATATCATTAATAACTTCTTCATTTATAATCTCTCCTTTAAATGTTCAACTACATCTTTTAAATGCATTCCATTAGATCCCTTGACTAATATAACATCATCTTCATCTATAAATTCATCTAAATACTGAATTAATTCTTGATTATTTTCAAAGTGATAAGCTTGTAATAATCCTAACTCTTTTGCTTTCTTTATAATATATTGACTTGCCTGTCCTACACATAAAAGCTCATCTATCTTTTTATCAACAACATAGCTTCCCACTTCTTCATGTAAAGACTGCTCATATTCTCCTAGTTCCAACATATCAGCAAGAATAGCTATTTTTCTATTTTTATATTGAGATAAAACATCTAAACTCGATTTCATTGAATCTAGATTCGCATTATATGTCCCATCAATAACCTTAATATTATTTTTTAATTCAATAATATCCATTCTATTTTTTGTAAGTTCAAAACTTTCTACTCCTTGAATACATGACTCTATATCAATATCTAAAGCTAATCCTACTCCAATAGCAATCAACGCATTATATACAAAATGTTCTCCAGATACAGGGACATGTACATGATAAATATTTCCTTGATAATTCATATCAAAGTAAGAATCTTCTAATTGTAAATCAATATTGTATGCCTTTAAATCACATCCATCATTTTTTCCAATTCTTACCAAATCATAATTTTCTTTTTTAACCGTATGAAGCATATCGTTATCATCATTAATAACCAGTGTTCCATTTTCTTTTAAACCATGTACAATTTCCATTTTTGCTTTCAAAATATTTTCACGAGAGCCAAGTTCTCCAATATGTGCTGTTCCTACATTTGTTATAGCAGCAATATCAGGTTTAGCAATCTTTGTGAGATGATCAATCTCTCCCAAGTGATTCATCCCCATTTCAAGAATCATCACATCTTCATCATGGTATCTTAAAATAGTTAATGGTAAACCTATATGATTATTATAATTGCCTAATGTTTTCAATGTCTTATACTTTGTAGACACAACAGAATAAATCATATCCTTTGTACTTGTTTTTCCTACACTACCTGTAATACCAACAACTTTAACATCTCTATTATCTCTTAAATATGTTGCCATATCACTCATTGCCTGAAATGTATCATCAACAAGAATAACATTTTTATTAGGATAATAAACCTCTTTTGATGTAATAATTGCAGATGCACCGTTTATAAAAGCCTGATCAATATAATCATGTCCATCATTTTTTTCACCAATCAAAGGAATATACATATCTCCTTCATTAAGTTTTCTTGTATCTTGAGTAAAACCTGTAATATCATTATTTAAATTCCCACTCAACAAACGACCTTTTGTCGCTTTAACAATTTCTTTAACTAGCATATATTTACCTCTCAATATAATATATGCATTATTATAACACAGTTCAAAAAAAAAGGAATGAATAACTCATTCCTCTGACATGAATATTACATTTATATACGTTTTTTTCTACTTACATATGCATATAATCCTACTGAACATAATGCAAGTATGATATATGGAGCTATTATCGCTTCATCACTCGTCTTTACTCTCTTGTTTATGGCCT
>JAETUM010000132.1 GCA_021768625.1 Candidatus Stoquefichus sp.
GGCTGTATAATTTTTCCTGTTGATGAATATCTATGATATTCTATCGACAGGATTTTTTTACGTAAAAAAAGAGGCCATAGTCCTCTCTTACTTAAAATCCTTCTTCGACCAATTCAATTAAGTGTATGGAGATTTAAACTATGTCCTCTTTAAATGATTATATTAAATTTACTCTTGATATTGAAGATAAAAACATTATTTTTTCTGATTATTCAAATGAAAATATTAACGGTAAGATTTACAAAATATATTTAGCTGAGCTGATCCAGCCTACTTGTCCTTATTGTCGTTCTACTAATCTTAAGCATAACGGTCATTACGTCTCTAACGTTCGTTTCATTACTGCTGATGCTAGTAAGCCCGTTACTATCAGATTAAGAAAACAACGTGTTCTCTGCAATTACTGTTTAAAAAGATCTATGGCTCAATCTAATCTGGTTAATAAAGGCTGCTATATCTCTAACACTTCTAAGCGAAAAATACTTTCTGCTCTTACTGAAGATCGTTCAATGACCAGCATTGCTAGAGAACATAATGTATCTGTCAACACGGTTCAAAGAGTATTAGAAGTCTGCTCTTCTAAGTTCTATGATGCCTTTGATCATCTCCCTGAACACTTAGCTTTTGATGAATTTAAGGGCGTAGGCAAAAAGCTTCACTTTATTTGTCTAGATGGTGATACTCACAAAGTTGTTCAAATTCTTAGAACTCGTTTCAAACCTGATATTCTACGCTATTTTTACAAGTTCACTCCTAAAGCTCGTGCAATGGTTAAAACAGTAACTATGGATCTTAATTGTTATTATCCTTTAGTTGCTAGAGAATTATTTCCAAATGCTCAGATAGTTATTGACCGTTTTCATATGGTTCAAATGCTTACTAGATCGTTTAATATTTTCAGAGTTCAAATCATGAAGCAATTTAATAAAAGAAGCCGTGAATATAAGCTTTTAAAGTCCCCTTGGAAGCTTTATCTCATGAAATATGACAAACTTAATAAGACTACTCCTTATTACGACTGGCATTTTAAGGACTGTCTAACACAGGAACATGTTGTCTTAGATGGTTTAGATTGTGACCAAACCTTAGAAAATACTTATCGGGTTATGCAGGACTTTATGACTGCTATTCAGGATAACGATGAAAAGAAAGTTATCCATCTACTTCATTCAAAACAAAATGTTGGTAAACAAATGCATCAAACTCTATTAACTTTTAAACGTAATTATTCTGGTGTCCTAAACGGTATTACCTCAACTTATTCTAATGGTTGTCTTGAAGGAGTTAACCGTAAGATTAAACAAATTGAACGTACTGCTTATGGCTATAGAAATTTCAAACATTTATTAATTAGAATTAGACTCGAAGAAAATATTATAAAAGAAAAGGAATCAAACAGCTATTTCTTAGCTGCTTAATTCCTTCTTAAAATTATCCATCAACAGGATTTGCAAAAGAGCC
>JAETUM010000133.1 GCA_021768625.1 Candidatus Stoquefichus sp.
ATCAACAGTATATGTGAGCTAAAGTATGAAGACTTTAGCTTTGGGTTTTCATTTACTATGATATAATCAATCAAAATTAATTTTTATCACCAACATTTATCTAGGGTTAAATTATTGTTTAAAAACTGGTAAAAAGGCTTGATATGTCTTTTTCATACCTATTTCTAAAGATGTATATTCTAAATCTAGTTCTTTACATATTGCTTCACCATTATATAGTTCCATTTCTTCTAAAGTTAATGGATATGGTAAAACATATTCTAAGTCAAGCAATTTTTGAATAGGTTGCTCTATAATTTGTATCTCTTGATTACACTTTTTTAGACAATCGTAAATATCTCTATATTGAATATACTGTGATGAAACAACATTATAAACTTTATTATAAGATTTATTTTCTATAACCAAAATAATAGCTCTTGCAACATCTTCTACATAAACAAGTTGAAATTTTGCATTTGCATCTGATGGTACAATTAATGGTAATCCCTGAACAATGTATTTCACGAATTCTGACTCTCTTGGAGCATAATTAAATGGACCATATATATTTCCAGGTCTTATAGATGTATAAGGAATATGATGTGTTTTACTAATATATTTTAATTCATCTTCTAATTGAACTTTTTGATATATATACTCACCTATTTCTCCAGCAAAATGTCTATCTTCTAAAGGATGTTTCTCATCTTTACATAATCCAGTTTGACGTTTATAAACATCTACAGTACTTATAAAAATATAATGTCGTATTGTTCCTTGATATGCTTCAATCACCTTTTGGATATCGCCCACTTGATATGCACATAGATCTACAACAGCATCATAGTCTTCTCTTGGAAGGTTTTTCCACGCTTCTATATCATGTCTATCAAAGAAATATTCTTTCACTCCAAATTGTTTCATAGAATAATGCCCTCTATTAACAATTGTTAAATCAAATTTTTCTGATGTCATCATTGTCAATATTCTCCCTAAAAAATAGCTACCACCGATAATCAAAATTTTCATAACACTCTTCACCCTTATTCATTATAATAAAATACATATATCTAAACAACTTATTTGCATATTTAAAAACACCAATTATAAACATATAATTGGTGAATAACTTTAATGAATGAAATGAATAAAGTGCTCCTGTTCTTCCAACGGAATCATTAATGCCTTCATTGCTTCCTCTATACTCCAATTCATACTCTTCATTAAGTTTTGTATTGATGCAATTCTTGTCATCTCTATTCCCTTTTGTTGTCCTAAAAGCATCCCTTCTCGCTTTCCAGTTTCTATCCCTCGTTGTTCTACTTCATCAAATAGCTTACACATCTTCTCTATTCCTCCTTCGTCTTCTTTATAATATCTTGCTTCTTCTCTTAATTCTTCATAATACATCTCTTTCACTTCTGTACATCTCATATC
>JAETUM010000061.1 GCA_021768625.1 Candidatus Stoquefichus sp.
TATTGAATCGGTGTATCCTAGTACAGTACAACAACGTTGTATAGTTCATCTCATTAGAAATTCATGTAAGTATTTAAGTTATAAAGATCGTAAAGAATTTTGTCATGATTTAAAGAGAGTATATAGTGCTAACACAGAGCAGAATGCATTAGAAAATCTAAATAAATGTCAAGAAAAATGGGGAGATAAATACCCCTATGCATTTAAACCATGGACTGATAATTGGAATGAAGTAAGCAGTATGTTTAATTATGTTCCAGAGTTAAGAAAAATCATGTATACGACTAACGCTATTGAAAGTTTAAACAGTGCATTTAGAAAGTTCACTAAAATACGTACAATATTTCCCACAGATGAAAGCTTATTTAAATCATTATATTTAGCGCAAGATAAAATAACATCAAAATGGAATGTACCATACGCTAATTGGGGAATTATATATTCTAGTCTACAAATAATATTTGAAGGAAGAATATAAAGTTCATTGACAACGATTATTTATATGATAACATTATAAAAAAATAGTAATTACATGATTACTCGATGTAATTACTATCCATTCTACTAATGAATTTAAACTTTACACAAAATTATTTACAGGCTCGATAAAGAAGCATTAATACTTTTTTCTAATTCTTTAATTTTGGATATTTGTTCTTGAGTGAGTTCAGTTATTGGCTTATCGTTTGTTTTATAAGCTATATCACTTGTTTTTTGTTCTAATAACATAAGCATACTAGGAATATCTTGTAGATTGATTAAGCAGTATTCTGCGCTTTCGAAATCACCGCTTTGTTGATATTGTTCTATGCATTGAACTAATGTATTAAAATAATTGGTATATTCTTCATAATTATATGGATTTAATTCAATAGCTAGTGTTTCATAATCAATATAATCTTGAACATTACCTAAAGATAATGCAATATTAGCTTTCAAGATATATGTATAAGATATATGTTGATTTTTTTCTAATATGGCATTGGTTAGATTGTTTATTTCATCATATGAAGAGATATTCGTTAATTGATATATTTGTGCCATGGTATTTTGATTATCATATTTAAGAGCTTGATTATAATTTCCATTCATATAATAATAGTCAGATAATCCTAGCTTTATTGAAACAATCAAAATACATATACTAGACAAATAAATAAGACCTTTTGTAAGAATAGAAATATTATATTGTTTTACATGATCTATATCTAAGAAGATAATAAGTATAAAGAACATGAATATGAATTGAAAATCATAATCGAATAAACTATGTAGTAATATAACACTTAAAATAAGTTTGTTTTTACATTTTACTATAGCTTTTATAATCATTATATAAAATAATAATGCAGGTATAATACCAATATCTAGAGCTATTTGTAAAAGTTCATTATGAACATTAACAATAGTATAAATACCTGTTTGTATTTCGTTCTGTATAAAGAAATAACCATAATAACCTAAGCCAAATGGATGCTTTATAATAACAGGTAAAGCATCTTTATAATAAAGAAGTCTTCCATAAAATGTACTTAAAGAAACTGTTGGTTGATATATGATAAAAATAATTATAGAGAGAACAATAATAGCAATAAAAGTAAATATAATATATTTTCTTAGACTTTTCTTTGAAAATAATAAGATAAATAAAGAAATAAAAGTTAAAATATATATAGCCTTGCTACCACTCATTACTATTCCAAATAATGAAATCATTATATGGATAAAGGATATTTTATTTTTCTTATCAATATCTAAAGAATCAATAGATAAAATAAAACATACTAACATAAATAATGCATATGTATTAGGATATTGCATAAAACCTGCTAAACGATGATTAACCGATACAATACCATCTAAAAGATTCAATTGCATACATATAAAAGATAGAATAGTCATAGTACAACCAATAACAGGAATGTTTTTTATTATTGTTTTTTTATCATCATTTACATAATGAATAATAAGATAAAATAATAATACTGGGAAGAACTTTATAAACCCATATATAGACATAGAAGAATCAATAGCCCAAAAAGAAGATAATAAATAAAATATTATAAAAATAAATAATGTAAGTGTATTTAAGTTAATGCCTATAATAATCTTCTTCTCTTTAAATAATAAATAGATATATATAAGTATGAGGAACACAGATAGTAAAGATGAAACATAGTGAAAATATCCACCACTTATAAAAGAAGTAAAAAATAATATCAATATAATTAAATAACTCAAATAATGAGTTTTTATTTTACTCATAGTATCACCCTTTCTATCTTCTTTAACCTTTTAATATTATAACAAATATACCATTATAAGTAAAAATAAAAAAGTTTTATTGATATGCTTTTGGCAATGATATAAAATGATAATGGAGGTGTTATAGTTGTTTATTATTCGTGAACCAAGGATTTATGAGTATGAACATTATATTCCAGAACTTTGTCTCTTTGATGATGATTTTATGTCTCTTGTCTTAGATGATATTGATTGTGTTGAGTTGATTTTAAGAATTATTCTTGATGATGAACATATAAGAATATCAAAGGTTTTAAGTCAAAAGGAAGTCAAGAATATTAAAGGAAAATCTATACAAGCGGATATCATAGCAGAAGGAATAGATGGGACTTACTATAATATAGAGATTCAAAGAGAAAATAGTGGAGGTATAGCAAGAAGGGCGAGATATAACAGTAGTATGGTAGATATGAGTGTTTTAGAACCAGGTAATCAATATTCTCAGTTACCTAAAGTACATACCATATTTATCATGGAAAGGGATATTTTTCATCAAGAGTTACCACTTTACCATTGTCAGAGAATGATAGAGGAGATGGATGAACCACTAAATGATGGATCATATATAATCTATGTGAATGGAAGTCGATGCGATAATACGAGGCTGGGGAGATTGATGCACGATTTTCATTGCCAAGAGTGGCGAGAGATGGAATATCCAGAATTAGCAAGAAGAGTAAGATATTATAAAGAAAAGGAAGGAAGAGAGAAGATGTGTGAAGTATGGGAAAGAATTAAAAGAGATGGCTTTGAACAAGGAATGGAAACAAATTGTATTATGTCAATACGGAATTTAATGTCAAGTATGAATTGGAGTATAGAGGAAGCGATGAAAGCGTTAAAGATACCTGAAAAAGAACAACAACATTATATAAGAATGATGAGTTAATACATATCATTTAGTGAAGAAGTAATTATTTTAATTCGAAGTGCATCAGGAATATATCCTATTCTTAAGCAAATCTGATTGAAAAGTTGTCTTATTGTTAGGGATTGTGAAGAAGATTATTGATGAAAATCGATAATCTTTTTATGTATGTATGATTATATTAGAAATGAATTGTGCTATAATACATCAATAAGAGGGAGGTAACTTCAATGAAAAATTATCACACACATACAAAAAGATGTTATCATGCAATTAACACAGAAGAAGAATATATATTAGCTGCTATAAAGTCGGGATATACAGAATTAGGATTTAGTGATCATTCGCCTTGGCATTATGACTCCTCTTTCCATTCAACGATGCGTATGGAAGAGGATAAATTAAAAGGATATGTTTGTACTTTAAAACAGTTAAAAGAGAAATATAAGAATCAAATTTCTATCAAAATTGGGTTAGAATGTGAATATTTTGAAAAGTATATGCCTTGGTTAGAAAAAACAATCCAAGAATATGAATTAGATTATATTATTTTAGGGAATCATTATGATGAAACAGATGAAACAGGTATTTATTTTGGACAACCTTTAAATCAACAACAGCTCACAAAGTATGTTGATAGTTGTATTAAAGGGTTAAGAACAGGATTATATAGCTATTTAGCTCATCCAGATTTAGCTTACTATGATATATATGATTCTTTTTATACACAAGAGATGACAAGGTTATGTTTAGAGGCTAAAGAGTTGGATATTCCATTAGAGTTTAATTTATTAGGTTTTTCAACACATCGCCAATATCCAAATGAAGTATTTTTTAAAATTGCTAAAAAGATTGGAAATAAAGTTATTATCGGAACAGATGCTCATGAAAGTTCAGCTTTATTAGATTTGAAGATTTATCATGAAGCAAAGAGTTATTTAAAGAGGTTAGGTATAGAGATAACAGAAGATATAAAATTTTTAAGATAATTGTCAAAAAATTCTGAATAAAAAACATATTTTTATAATAAAAAGTACACAAATACATGGTATAATAAAAGACAAGGAAGTGACATAATGGAACATGTAACAGATATAGATAAGAAAGCTTATATAGATGATTGTAAAGAAATTGTAAAAACAACAATCGCTTTAGAAAATATAATATTATCAGATCACGAATTAACTATTTTAACAGAAGAAATTATGGATACATCACTTATGATAGGTGGAGATTATTCTCAAGAGAATATTCGTGCAATTGCAGTACAGTATGTAAGAAGTGATTTCTTGCCACGTTTTAAGAAGGCTCATAGTCAATAAGGAGGATGGTATATGCCTTTAGATATAGAAGTTATGCAAGATTTTATTGATAACAATCAATCTCAATATGTTGGGAAGTATCGTTATCATAGTGGATATAGAACAGAAGATCATGCTTTTAAAAATCATTACTATATGTTAGATGAAAACTTTAGACAGATTGATATTTATGTTGATATTCATTGCCATCAACAAATAACATATACATTTTCAGAAGATCTTCACGAACATGAAAAATTATTTATTGTTAAGGATGCATTAAAAAGAATTATTGAAAAGTGCAAACACAAAAGCACATTGCATTATTCATTGTATGAACAATATATTAAGAATATTTCTAAAGAACATATATTGTTAGAACCAATAGATTATTGTGATATTTTAAATTATATGAAATATCATAAAGGAATTAATCAAAAAACAATGGATGAATATTATCAAATGTTTATTCCATGTTTAGAAATGTTAATTGAAAAAAAGAATTATAAGAAGTTTATAGATTCAGTACAATATTTATTAGAAAGTATTTTGTATAAATATGAATGGAATGGAACAAATCTCAAGTATTTAGATACAGAGTATCAATATCATTTATACTATATTAGAGAAATTATACGTATTGTTTATAAATACTTAGATAAATTTTATAAAAATGTACCAGAAGAATTATTTAATATTATAGAGATGCTGTGTAAAAATGACAGATTTTCATTTGCTATTATGACAGATTTTGGTTCTCTTGTTTTGTCACATGTTAAAGTGACTAATTCTTTAATCAATGTTTTAAAAGAGAAGTTTATTTTAACAGATAAAGATAATTATAATGAAGATGCTAATCTTGTTTTTTCATATATATATTATATCTTTTATAATGATTATAGTCAGTATTATGCAGTTATTATTAGAATGCTAAGAAAAGTTATTACAAATATGCTTACATTTGCAAATCATGATTTAGATTTAGCATTAGGTAATTCTTTTGTAAGAACTGAAGGTTATCAAATTATATTAGATTTATTTCATGAGGATTATAATACATTTATATTTACATGTTTTCCAATTGATTCTTTTCCTAAAGAAATGCGCTCTAATATTCAAGATGAATTAGTAACAGCTATTCAATATTTTGCAGCTAGAATGGATAATGATAAATATAGATTAAGTTCATTTGAACAAGTTACAAATATAAATAGATTATTAATGGATAATTTTAAGGAGTGGTATAAATGAAAAAAAAGACAGTTGTAGCCTCTACAGTCACAATATCAACATTAACAGCTGGATTAACATTGATTAATCAATTTTCTAAAAAGATTTTATATAGAGAAAGTTTAGATCAAGATAATCAAGTAGATTGGTATAGTGAATTAGGTGGAGAAAAAGTTAAAATAAAGAATAGTAAGAATTTATATTTACAAGGTTATTTGTTTGAAGAGGAAAATGCAAATAGAACAATTATAGGATTGCATGGTTTAGGAAAATCTGCAAGTTCTTTAAAAGAGTCTTTCTATTTTCTTAAAGAACTCTTTCCACATAGTCATGTGCTATTATATGATGCTAATGCTCATGGGTTGAGTGATGGCTATATTAGAGGATTTGGATATAAAGATGTTTTAGATTTAATGTTCTTTAATATGTATATTTTGCGAAGATACGGAGAAAATCACCGTATTATTATGTATGGACAAGGTGTAGGAGCTAATACAATCTTAAATACATCTGGTTTAGAAAAATTGAAAAATGTTGATTTAATTTTAAGTGAGGGAGCATATAGTCAGGCTAATCAATATTTAGGATATCTTTGTCAAAAAGAAACAAAAATAGCAAGTCAAATATGTAGTCCGATTATTAGACAAATCATTAAAAATGAAGTGAAACGTGATATTAAGAAAATGAATACAGCTTCTTTAGTAAAAAAGAATGTTATACCAACAGTTTATATTCATGCAAAAGAAGATAAAGATGTTCCATTTAAGATGGTATTTCCTTTATATAATCATAATCAATCAAATAAATTATTGTTTCCAATTAAACAAGATTACTTATATAAATTAAAAGGGTTGGAAGATGATTATTTAAAGTCTCTTAAAGAATTTATTGAAGAAGTATTATAGAATTAAACAAGGAGAAAGGTCATGAGGAAGATAACAATAGGTCTATTGGTGGACGAAGTTGATAACAATTTTACAAATGAAATTTGTCGTGGAGCAATACGTGCTGCTAAAGAACTAGATGTTAATCTTGTTATATTTTTTGGGGGTTATTTAAGAAATCATTATCGAGATTATAGTTATCAAAAAAACATGGTTTTTTCTCTTGCAAAAGCACAAGATATAGATTTATTAATTATTTCTATGGGTAGTATTGTAAAAGATACAGTTGATTTAAAAGAAAAACTTCTTCAATTTTTTGGAGATGTTCCTATTGTTACACTCAATACTGTTTTTGATAAGTATTCTAGTGTTATTTTTGATAATGCTTTAGGGCTAGAGGAAGCTTTAGAATTTTTGATTTGTGATTTGAAGAAAACAAATTTAACAATTCTAGGTGGAAGAAAAGGTGGACATGATGGACATATAAGAAGAGAAATATTTAGAAAAGTATTGAATAAGTATTATTTATTAAAAAGTGAAAATCAAATTATATATAGCCATTCTTTAGATAGAGATGCGTATGATGATGTAGAAGAATTGTTACAAAAAAATCCAAATACAGATGCTATTATATGCTTTAATGATGAAGTTGCAATTGCTGCTTATCATGTTTTAAAGAAACATAATATAAAAATAGGAAAAGATATAGCAGTATTAGGCTTTGATGATATTCATGAAGCGTCTCGTTTAAATCCATCTTTGTCTTCTATTTCTGCACCTCCTTATTTTTTGGGTTATCAAGCTATTATAAAGGGAAGGGAAATGTTAGAAGATAAAATGATATTCCATGATGTTTTGCCTACTCGTTTTATGAAAAGAGAATCTTTGTCAAAAGAAGGGTTATCTAATCGCTTTTTTAAAAATATAGATCAATGTTTGGTTAATCATGATTTAGTGAAACTTTGGTCTTATGTAGAAGAATATATTTTTGGTGTGACAAGTCTACCATTGACTGAGGAATTGCATCAGGTTCTAAAAACATTAATTTTAGATATGGTTTCTCTTGATTTAAAAGCTGAGAAGTTACAAGATAATTACCAATTAATTGAACATGATATTCAAAATCTCATGCAAATACAACATATTGAATATTTAGATACAACACGTACTTTAAATGTATTAGAGGTTTTATCGAAAAAGTATATAGGATATTGTCTTGATTCTTATGATAAGCAAGCACTTTATGAAGACTTTTATGAAAATATATTGAAAAATGTAGCGATTAAACTTGATTCTTTAATTTTATTATTAAATCGTCATAACTATGAAAGTAATCATACTATTAATTTAATGTCCCGTACAATGATGGTATTTAATAATCAAAGACAATGTTATTCAAATATATTGGAAGCTTTAAAGAACTTGAATGTCAAAAATGCATCATTATTTTTGTTTGATAGTCCATTAAAGATAAAAAGTTACGATGCTTTGACAGGATATGAGCCTTTGAATATGGTAGGGTATATTCGAAATGGAGAGAGTACAGTTGTTGATGGGAATATAAGAATTAAAATTAATGAATTGTTTTTAAAAGATACGATTAGAGATTATGCGAATTATATAGCAGTAACGAGTATTTATACAAACGAATATTTTTATGGATTTTTGTTATGTGATGTTTTTTTAGAGTCATATAGCTTATTAGAATATTTAGATATACATATTGGTGTTTCTATATATACCTTAAATTTGATAGATACATTAGATACACAGTCTAAGATTGACCAATTAACAAGCTTATATAATCGTAGAGGTATTTTTGAAAAAATAACAGAATTTGTTCAAAGTAAAAAAGATGATGAATCGGTATATATTTTGTTTGCAGATCTTGATCAGCTGAAAGTTATTAATGATATTTATGGTCATGATGAGGGAGATATTGCAATCAAAAAAATAGGAATTCTTTTAAAAGAAACGTTTGAAGAAAATGCTATTGTTGGAAGAATTGGTGGAGATGAGTTTCTTGTTTTGTTTAAAAGTTCCTTAGATAATATTACTGATATTGTTTCAACACAGTTGAAGAGTAAAGAAGATGAATTGAATCATCAATTTAAACGTAAAATAGATGCGTGCATTTCATATGGTATAAAGAAAATAGAAAATGTAAGTGAATGTGATTTTGATGAGGAAATTAATGCGGCTGATAAATTAATGTATACACAAAAAAGAAACAAAAAAAACAAAGAGGATATAATTATCATTTCGTGATGTTATATATAAGAAAAAGGAGGAAAAAATAATGTATTTTAAGCAATCTAAAGGTTTCCCTAAAGATTTTTTATGGGGAAGTGCTTCTGCAGCTTATCAGGTAGAAGGTGGTTGGGATGCAGACGGAAAAGGTGTTTCAAACTGGGATGAATTTGTAAGAATTCCAGGGAAAACATTTAAAGCAACAACTGGAGATAAGGCTGTAGATCATTATCATCGTTATAAAGAAGATGTGAAGTTAATGGCTGAAATGGGATTAAAGACTTATCGTTTTTCTATTGCGTGGACAAGAATTTATCCTGATGGTAATGGAGAAGTTAATGAAAAAGGATTACAATTTTATGATGATTTAATTAATGAGTTATTAAAATATGGGATTGAGCCAATGGTCACTGTTTATCATTGGGATATGCCACAAGCTTTAGAAGAACAATACCATGGATGGGAAAATAGAAAGATTGTTGATGATTATGTTCGTTATGCAACAACATTATTTAAAAGATATGGAGATCGTGTTAAATACTGGATTACAATGAATGAACAAAATGTTTTCACAAGTCATGGTTGGTTAGCAGGGATGCATCCACCAGGGAAAGTTAACGATATGAAAACATTTTATCAGGTGAATCATCATGCTAATATGGCACATGCAAAGAGTGTCATTGCTTTGAAAAAGATGTATCCAGAAGCAAAAGTAGGAGCATCTTTTGCATATAGTCCAAGCTATGCATTTGATAGAAAGCCAGAAAACGCAATGGCAAAAGCAGATTATGATGACTTACAAAATTATTATTGGATGGATGTTTATGCATACGGTCGTTATCCAAGAAGTGCAGTAGAATTTTTGAAGTCACAAGGAGTTGCTCCTCAATTTGAAGATGGTGATGAAGCACTTATGAAGGAAGCAGCATCGTTAATTGACTTTATGGGAGTTAATTATTATCAAACATGTGTTGTAGAATATAATCCACTAGATGGAGTAGGAATGACATTTGAAACAAATACAACAGGGAAAAAAGGAACATCTAAGATACAAGGATTACCTGGATTATATAAAAAGCCACAAAATGAATTCTTACCAACAACAGATTGGGATTGGACAATAGATCCAATGGGAATAAGAATGTGTTGTAGAGAAATTACATCAAGATATGATTTGCCAATTGTGATTTCAGAAAATGGGTTAGGAGCATTTGATAAATTAGAAGATAGACAAGTCCATGATCCATATCGTATAGATTATTTAAAAAGACATATAGAAGAATTGAAAAAAGCATGTGATGATGGATGTAGAGTACTCGCATATTGTACATGGTCATATACAGATTTATTAAGCTGGCTAAACGGATATCAAAAAAGATATGGCTTTGTTTATATAGATAGAGAAGAAGATGAAAATAGTGGAACATTAAACAGAATACCAAAAGATTCATATTATTGGTATAAAAAAGTCATTGAAACAAACGGTGAAGAATTATAAGAGCACTTAATATAACCCCAAAAGTTGAATATCCAACTGAGGGGTTTTATTATAGCAAAAGTGAACGTAAAAAATATTGATGTATATAGACGAATTTATTCCTTTAGATTCAAAAATATTCGATTTTATGGTTAATATTTTTTTATATAGAATTATATATATAAAATAAACAAAACTAAATGATAAAAAATGTTGAAAAGGCTTGTATTTATAGAAGAATGTGTTATATTAAAATTGTAATATAAATTGGCAAACCTATTGAAAGATAGGGACGCAAAACTATAGGGTCTTTAAAATGACAGCCAGTTGCAATTATTCATAAAACTCAACTTTATAATTAATTGTGATGGCTCCCTTTATTAGATGATGAAAGGAGCTTTTATTATTAAGAAAGTAGGATCATATAAGATAAGCAGAATGTCGATTACTATAGCAAATGATTTGTCAAGTAAAAAATAAAAATTTTCAAAATATGAAAATTTTATCTTTTCACTTGCTTTTAACTGTGCTATAATGTAGTTGGCAAAGTTAAAGAAATTTAATGACGCAAAGCTATAGGGCCTAATAAGTAAGGTAGCCAGTTGCATGAGAAAAGGATAGCACTCTTATGTAGTTGGTTGCCTTTTTGTATATATAAATAAAATAGGAGGAATGAATATGTTGTTAAAAAAGGTGAAGAAAATCTTTAAATGTTTTATGGTAGTAGTTCTAACTTTGACAATGCTCAATTTAACACATGCTGAAGATTCATCACATAATATATTAGATATGAATGATATTCTATTTAATGTTAAAGGTCGTTTGCTTGAACAAAATGAAGACGTAAACAAAATTCAAGTCACTATTGATATTGAAAATGTTGGTAGTGAAGATTTTGTATGCAATTCTATTAAATCGAAGTTAACTGAAGGAATTGAATATATTGAGAATGAAAACTCTTTATTCATAAAAGAAGATGATGAGATTGTGATGAGAGATCAAACAATTAGTGCACATGAAACTCAATCATATTCTTATGATATAGCTTTGGCGAAAGATAAATCATTTGATGGAACATCATGGTTTATCAATGATAACACAGTGAAAACAATCAGTGAACTTAATGAAATTTTAAGTACTGATGATATTGATAAAATAAATAATAAAGAAGTTGAAAATAAAGAAGTAACTCCTAAAAAAGCAAATGTTTCTCAAAGTAGAGAAGTTTTCAATAAAGGTGTTTTTGATAATGTTGGAAAAGCTGTCGTTCAGCTCTCTGATGGGAAAACAATGACTCTTAACGGTTTTTGGGGTTATTATGTAGAAGGAACAACTGTAGAAGTGACTCCAAAAAATATGATTTATCCATATAAAGCAGCACATGGTGAATTGAGTGATGGATTTGGTTATGTTTTAACTGTAAAAGCACCAACTGGTGAATATATAAATAATGTTATAGCTACATTAGATATAGAAATAACAAGTGATAATGAAAAGATTTCTGATTTTGATGCAGTATCATTAGATTATATTCCACAAAGTGATTTGAGTTATAAAACTTATACAAAGAAAATGGCAGTTGATAGTACAGATGACCATACTCTTATTATTAAGGGTGTACCTTCTATGGGAGAAGATGTTGATTTATTTGTTGGTCATTGGCAAAAATGTAGTGATACATTTATATCAGAAGGAGGGAGTTATTCTTTAGGGTATATACTTTCTCACTATAATGTATTTATTAGAAATAATATGAATGGAACACATCTTGTGGGACCACATGTTATTGGTGGAACTGCTAAAGTATCTTTGGGGGGCTTATCTGTTATTACAGAAACTGAAAAGTATGCACCACATAATGTTCCTGATTATATTGGAACAAAAGAAGGGGATAAAACAGTTCAAACTGATTCTAATGTTCCAGTATATATTGGAAAAGATGAACCAAGTACAAGTTACAGTTTAAAAGGAAATGATGGAGAAATTTATTACGATTACTATTTCACATCAGAATTTATTGATTTTGATGAAGCTATGTCAAAATTACAAAGTGAAGCAGCTTCATTCTCTGGTATACATCTTTCTAATACAGAAACACAATTGAAATTAGATATTGGTGGATCGTATGAATTTACTGCTGAAGAACTAAGTAAAATTAGTCATTTGGATTTAATTGGAGATTTTAGTTCTGGAAAAGATACATTTGTTATTGTGAAAGATGCTGATGCGACAATTAAAATTCCTAAAACACTAACAAATGGTAAGGAATTCGGAAGTATCGAATCTGGACAAACTGGAAGTTTAGTTTTCTTATTTCCTAATGCTAAAGAAGTAACAGGAGATGCAATTAGTGGACATATAGTTGCACCAAAAGCACATGTTAAACTTACAGGTGGATATTTTAATGGATGTGTTATTGCTGATAGCCTTGATGCTGAAGCAGAAGGACATATGTGGAATTATAATGGACTAACTCTTATATCTGCTTCTACAAATTTAAAATTTGCAAAACAAGTAGATGGGTCAATAATGGATGTTAAAAACTTATTTGAATTCTACTTAGAAGAATGTGATGAAAATGGAAATGTAGATCCAGAAGGTTTAGGTTATACAATTTATAATACAGATAATGGCAAAGAAGATGGAAGAATTGTATCTAGTGTAGATTATGTAATGCCATATGAATATGATCATGAAGGAACATTCTATTATAAATTAACTGAAACAAATAAGAATGATGGGATTTTTAATTATGATAATCATGTATTCTATATAGAAGTGAAAACAAAGAAAGTTATTGAAAATTCAACAGCAACTATTGAAATAGATTCAGTTAGATACTTTACTATTGATGAAAACAACGATAAGGTTTATTTAGAAAATAATGCTTATCCAGTATTTAACAATGAAACAATAACAAAAGAACTTGTAAAAATTGAAGGAAAGAAAACATGGAATGATGCTGATAACCAAGATGGAAAGAGACCATCAAGCATCACAGTTAATCTTTTTGCAGATGGAATAAAGATTGATAGTAAAGTTGTTAGTCAAAGTGATGAATGGCGTTATGTATTTGATAATCTTGATAAATACAAAGATGGAAAAGAAATCCAATATACAGTAACAGAAGATGAAGTTAAAGGATATACAACAGAAATCAATGGAACAAACATCATCAATACACATACACCAGAAAAAACAGAAATATCTGGATTTAAGACATGGAATGATGCTGATAACCAAGACGGAAAGAGACCAGAAAGCATTACAGTCAATCTATTCGCCAATGGAGAGAAAATAGCAAGCCAAGTCGTAACAGAGGATACAGACTGGAAGTATGTATTTGA
>JAETUM010000134.1 GCA_021768625.1 Candidatus Stoquefichus sp.
AAGTATGATTTCTTTTCCAAGACTAAACATTTTTCGACTCTTTTCTGAATCTGTAATATCTATTGTAATTTCTGATGTATTTTGATAAAATTTTAGATCGCTATATTTTACTTGGACTTCAGGAATATTTTTTATTTCTTGAATATTTCCTAAAGAATAATTTATACATATAATACTAATTAAGAAATATAGCATATAATTCATGATGTAATTTGTTTAATGTTAATTATTTTCGGAATTATGTAGAATAGTCTTGGCGCAAGATTTTCAGAATATCTTAGATATTGATATTTAGCAAATTTCTCCGATAAAAAATCGGAAAGATCAACGAAACAAGACTAAAGTAAATAATGCCGATTTGTTTTCGTATTTTACATCATAATTATCATGGAAACATCATGCTTGTGGCCAAATTGTGGATGGATTTTTGATAAATATACCAATATATAAAAAATATCACATATGTCGGTATAAAATAGATTATGATGAATAATGATATTGATTTTTTGATGCAGTAAAACCAATTGAAAAACGATGTAATATATGAAATATAAATTAGTAGTATAAATAATATTGTCTTTGGATTTGATAATAAATTTGTATTTATAACTAATCTTTCTGGAAAAATGGATATATAAGATCCCACACTCAGGAATATAAAAACAATATAACTGAATATCGATTTGCTTTTTTTGAATTCTTTTTCTTGAAAAAATATATCAAATTTTATTATTTTTTCAAAAATTTCTAACATTTTTCTCATTTGTAAATTAATGTACTGTTTTATCTCTTCCATACCAAATAGCTCTATAAGACCAATCTGCACAATTGTTTTTTAATATATTATATGGAGGCGGTGATTTTATATCTTGCTGAATTCCTCTAAGCATATTTATATCTTCAATAGGGGAAGAGGGTATGGTTTCTGGATTAGTTAAATTGAGGCCATCTGAAGATTCTATATAACCTCTACCAAGAATAATTGTTCCACGTATTGTATTGACTATATATAATCCAACTAATAAAAGAAGAATTAGTTCATTTCCTGTTTTTGACCACTCCACGGCTAATTTCGCTGTTTCCCTGTCTGCTGGATTCAAACCATAATCAAACGTCTTAACTCCTACTTTACACCATTTCCCGTCTTTGTTCTTCTCCCAAAGATCAACAGCTACACCTATATGCAAGGTAAATGTCATGTCGGATAATTGGTCAGGTAAAATCTGCGAAATGTATCTGTCATTTCCATTTAAGTCATTAAAAATATATGGAGAATTTTTAACAAACCCGTACAAATTCCACCCCCCTTCTTCAGCGATGGGATCGCGGTTGATCCATCTGCCGTCTTTTGGGTTGTAAAAGCGGTAATTGTAATAGGCCAGGGCGGATTCTTCGT
>JAETUM010000062.1 GCA_021768625.1 Candidatus Stoquefichus sp.
GGTTAATATAACTTCTAGATTGCTTACTATAGATTATTTAGAGTAAATAAAAATGAAAATACCAATTCTTTTTACTTGAATTCGATATTTTCATCTAATTTGTCAACAATCTGAAAAGTCTCATTAATTGAGACTTTTACTATATACATCAAAAGAACTTGCAATCAATAGATAAAGAAAACCAGTTTGTACAAAGAACACTGTATAATCAAGAAATCCATGAATAAAAATCATGACAGTAAAAGAAACAATCAGAGCTACTAATGCATTATCAATTTTCTTTTTCCATAATTGATATAATTTTTTTATATTTGTGATAATATATGGTAAAATAGTTGCTAATCCTATAACTCCAAAACAAAGAAGAGGGTCAAGATAGATACTGTGTGCGTGTTCAGTTGGATGACCTTTATAAGCAGCATATATGTGCATATAAGTCATAGGACCTTCTCCAAATAATGGGTGTTTTAAGATATTAGCAATAGCAACATCCCAAATATTTTGACGTACTAAGAAATATGAAATAATATTATTGACTCTTGGAAATTGTGATGGATTGAGTAAGAAATATAAACCTACAAAAACAACACAAGCAAAAATGCATAGGCACGTTTTATAATGTTGGTCAACAATAAGAAGTGTTAAAATTCCACCAGCAATAGTAGGCCAAGCAGTACGACAACCTGTTAATAAAAGTAAAAATAAATTAATAAGAATAACCAAAACATAATAGAAAAATTTCTTGAATTCTGATTTAAAGTCTTTCAACTTTAATATCTTATAAAATGTTATACATACAAAGAATTCAATCATCATTGCATAATAATTGGCATTAAAGAAAACAGAGTTAACACGATCTTGAGGACGATTAAAAATGATAACCTCAAATTGATTAATATCTAATTGATTTAATATTCCAATATATTCAATCAAACCATAAAAAGCGGCAAATAAGCTCATGACAATAATAATATTAGAAATAAATTCAAAGAGTTCTGGTGTAATATGCATTCTATAATATAAAACAAAAGATAAAACAAATAAAATAGCAATACAACATATAGCTCCTAAATAATTTTGATAACATAAAGAGACAATTAATGATAAAACACAAAATATAGGAATATAACGACTTGCTGGTATTTGTTTATATGCTTCCTGAATTTCCCCTTTTAATAATAAACGAAGTGTTAAAAATATTAAAATAGCCCCACACATATAAAAAGGAAGAAACATAGAAAAAATAGCAACAATAATATATCTTTGATTATGTGTGAAATGTTCTTTGAGATAATCTATTCCAAAAATAACAAACACCTCCCATAAAAATGTAACTCTATTTTACAACATTTCATAATTTATGTATACTAAAAAGAGAAAAGATGACAAATATGTAAGAAATTAATGAAAAGAGGAATTATGAAAAAATATCTTTATATCTATAATTATTCACCTAATGAAAAAGAATTATGTGAAATGGAATTTAAACAGATTTTTGATGAAAACATGAAATCAAAATATTATTTTTCAAATCTCAATTTTCCATATCAACGAAGTGTTTTTATAAAAGGAAGATTAGATATTATCAATATATCTCATCAATTTAAAAATATTGTAGAAGATATCAAGCAAAAGAAACTTTGTTATTATCATTTTAAAGTTATATATTTAAAGAATGAAATCACACATGTTGATTATCAAGAGTCATTACAAAGATGTAAAGATATAGCGTTTCCTATCGATGGTTCAGTGAACATGCAAAATCCTCAAACAGTTTTTGCAATTACAAAAATAAAAGATCAATGGATATTTGGTATATATCATGATGAGATGACTTGGAGCTTAAGATATCACAAGCCTCACTCATATTCTCATTCTTTAAATGTAAGAGATGCAAGAACATTGGTAAATATTGCTGTAGGAAATAATGAAAATATGACAATTGTTGACCCTTGTTGTGGGATAGGAACAGTTGTCCTAGAAGCATTAAGTATGGGATTAAATATAAGGGGTTATGATATTAATCGTGATGTTTCTTATCAAGCAAGATTAAATTTAGAACATTTTGGTTATGATCCACTTTTTATAGAAAGAAAAGATATTCATCATTTAAAACAACATTTTGATGTTGCTATTATGGATATTCCTTATGGAGTTTATAGTCCATTTACCTATAAACAACAAGTTTCACTAATAGAAGCAACAACTAATATAACACATAGACTTGTTTTGGTTACTCATATTTGTATGAATGAGGAATTAGAAAGGATTGGATACCAGATTATAGACCAATGTCAAATTATAAAAGGACAATTCAAAAGATATATAACATTATGTGAGAGGGGAAATATATGAAACATATTTTTATAATGTATGATATTAAAAAAATGCATGATTTTGAAAAGCAGATTCATGAAGTTATGAAGGATTTAGATTATGAAATCAAGTATACACATTCAAAACAAGAAATTATTGATTTCATCAAAAGATTATCTGAACCATCAAGATTATATTCTGTTGGTGGAGATGGAGCATTAAATATAGTTATTCAGGCAACTGTTCATACTCAACATGAAGTTGTTGTGATACCTTTGGGAACAGGAAACGATTTTTGTCGTATGTTAACTCATGAAAAAAATCCAGTGACTTTACTTAGGCAATCTTTAAAGTGTCAAGCTTATCCGATTGATGCCATGAAATTAAATGATTTATATTTTATTAATTCTGCTTGTTTTGGTGTTGATAGCATTATCGCAACACATGTACATGATACACCTGATATTCCACTTATTCCTGAATCTAAAAGTTATATCGTCTCTATTTTACAACATGTTTTTCAATATCAATTTGACGAAGTGACAATTGAAGGGGACGGAAAATTGTTGTATAAGGGACCAGTAACTTTATGTACTTTTAATAATGGACAATATTATGGTGGAGGTTTTCCAATTATCCCTCACGCAGATATTCGCGATGGTTATATGGATGTATGTGTTGTTGATAAAGTTCCTAAATCAAAGATTCCATATTTATTGACATTTCTTTTACGTCGCTTATTACATAAGAGAAAAGAGGTTCACTTTTTCAAGGTTAAAGAAGCATACATATCATCTCACGTAACCTGTAATTTGGATGGGGACGAGGTTCAAGGACATGAGTTTCATTTAAAAGTTATACCCCAATCTGTACGTTTTGTTATATATGATGAAATGTGCTTGACTTATAAGTGATAAGAAAGTATAGTTATGACATAGAAACTGCCACCGGGTAGGAATGTAGAAGCATTCGTTGCACATCGTTAGGTCTGAGAAGATGTGTATACGGATGCTTTTTTAGGAGGATATTTATGGATAATCAAAAATCTTTGTTTCATTATTTTTCAAAACAAGAGATAGGATTATGGTGTACATCAGTATCATTAATGGTAATATCATTTTCTATTTTTGATCGAGAAAATTATTTGACATTAATAGCATCATTGATTGGTGTAACATCATTGATTTATGATGCCAAGGGAAATCCATTTGGACAACTACTCATGATTATTTTTAGTTTATTCTATGGATTTATTTCA
This sequence comes from Candidatus Stoquefichus sp., assembly GCA_021768625.1. Lineage (GTDB taxonomy): Bacteria > Bacillota_I > Bacilli_A > Erysipelotrichales > Coprobacillaceae > MGBC163490. The sequence goes on from JAETUM010000062.1 coordinate 3,575, forward strand.
TATACATTTGCTTATTATGGGGAAATGATCACTTATTTGGGAATGACTGCACCAATGTCTATGTTTGCGTTTATTTCTTGGTTAAAAAACCCTTATAATGGTAATAAGTCAGAAGTTAAAATTAACCGCCTTAATCAAAAAGAAGTTGTTTTTATGTTTATTCTAACTGCTATAGTGACAACAATTTTTTATTTTATATTAAAGTATTTTCAAACAGCTAATCTCTTTTTGAGTACAATATCTGTCACAACAAGTTTTCTTGCTGTGTATTTAACATTTAGAAGAAGTGCTTACTTTGCTTTGGCATATGCGACAAATGACATTATTTTAATCGTGCTATGGATATTTGCAACATTATCAGATATGTCTTATTTATCTGTTATTACATGTTTTGTTGTCTTTTTTATCAATGACCTGTATACTTTTATAAGTTGGAAGAAAATGCATAAATATCAAGAAATGAATCAATAAGGAGAGATAAGAATGTTTAGAGATATGAGAAGAAAAAACCAGTTATTATCACAAGAAGAAAGTATAAAAATATTAGCAGGCGGAACATCAGGAGTTTTGGCATTATATGGAGATAATGAATATCCATATGCTGTGCCTATGAGTTATGTTTATCATGATGGAAAAATATATTTTCATGGAGCAAGGCAAGGACATAAAGTAGACGCTATAAAAAATCATCATAAAGCATCATTTTGTGTGATTAGTCAAGATATGGTTGTTCCTCAGGAATATACAACTTATTTTGGTAGTGTGATTGCTTTTGGAAGAATTGATATAATAACTGATAAACAGGAGGAGCAGGAAGCATTAGAAATATTAGCAGATAAATATTATCCTCAAGATTTTTTAGAACACCGTCAAAAGATGATAGAGGATTATAAAGCCATATGTATGATAAAACTTGATATAGAACATCTTACTGGTAAGGTGGCTAAAGAATTGGTAAAAGAAAAATCCCTTCTATAATTTAGGGATTTTATTACTCTTGTATAATTGTTTCAAAGTAAGCATTGGATTGATTTTGGAATTCTACATATCTTATATAAGATATCCAAAGCATGAAAATTAAAAAAGATGTGACAAGAATAATTGATGCTATTTTGACAATTTTTTTAACTTTCATTTTCTCTATAATTAGTGAGTGGTCAATGTGCATATAATAAGATGAAACAACTTCTTGAGGTTCTCCAAATTTTTCTAAGTAGTGATCATATGTAGCATGGGGATACAAAGTATCATATCTTTCGATAAACTTTTTTAATTTATGAAGATAAGCTTTTTCTTCTTTTGTATGTTCTGGGAACATACGATATATTGTTTTATAATATTTTTGAGCATCTTTGTTCATATTAATCACCTTTTAGACTCTAAAACATTGTTAATGCCTGAAACAATATGATTGTAGTCTCTTCTTAACATATCTAATCGAACTTGACCAGCACTTTCTAAATGATAATAAAGTAAACCATCTTTTTCATAACTTGATAAAAGTTGAGAATTTTCAAAATGGTATAATGTTGTAAAAAGAATTGCATTCTTTGGTTGGAGGTTTTCTTTTGATTGAGTGTGGATAAGATCACATATTTCAAAGCATTCTAAATCCCTTTGAGATAGTAATGAAAGCAATAATAACTCTAATCTATTAAATTGATTATTTTTAAACATAATATCACCTTTTTTATTATAACGTATTTCTTTGTAAAAGAAATGAAATTTTATAAAATAATTAAAAACTATCCATGAGTTCTTGAATAATGTCAGGAACTTTTTCATCTTTTCTGGTAATAAAAGCAACAGAAGTATAAAGTGCTTTATCTTCTAAAATCACTGAACATAAAGATAAGTCGTGATTTAATAATAAGGCACTTTGAGGAACAATAGCTACACCTTGATGCGATGAAGCCCAAATAAGGGATGTACGACAGTCATCACTCGTTGTTTTGATATATGGGTTAAAATGTTGATTTAAGCAATAATCTGTGATTAAAGGGAGATACCTTTGGTGAATAATAAGAGGAAGATTATAAAAATCTTTAATAATATGTTTATCATTAGTGAAATAATCTTGATGTCCAATAGCTATCATAGGTTCTTTTTTTAGATAGAGAGCTTGGACATTGGAAGCATCAAATGGTGTACGTACAATACCAATATCAATGTTATGAGCAAGAAGTAAATCTATCATTTCATAGGTTGTTCCTTCACGAATTTGAAAAGAAAGATAAGAATGTTCAAAAAGAAATTTTTGAACACTTGGTAATTGTATAAGGGCACTATTAGATGAAGTGATCCCAATACGAATTGTTTCATTAAAAGAATCTTTCATTTCATTGATCGTTAATTCACTAAGATTTAATATTTGTAAACTACGTTTGTAAAAAAGTCTACCTGCATCTGTTAGTTCAATTTTTCTATGTCCTCTTTTTAAAAGTTGTACACCTAATTCTTCCTCTAATTGTTTTAATTGCATAGATAAAGGTGGCTGAGCCATATGTAAATGTTTAGCCGCTTTAGAAATCGTTCCCTCTTCAACAATTGTTTTAAAGTATAGCATTTGTTTCATATCCATAATTTTTCACCTATATATAAAAAGTATAAAAAGTATATAAAATATATATTATACATATAATATCATTTTCGTTATAATAAGACAAGAAAGAAGGGAACAAAATGCTTTGGTATAAATATATAAAACCATTTAGAAAACAAGCTATTATTGGTTTTCTTTTTAAAATGACAGAGGCTTTTTTTGAATTAATGGTGCCACTAGTTGTAGCTCAAATTATTGATTATGGAATTGGGCAAAATGATAAGCCATATATATGGAAGATGGGAATATTATTATTTATTTTAACTTTTGTAGGTTATGGTTGTGCTTTAGTCTGTCAATATTTTGCTTCATATACTTCTCAAAGTTTTGGGACATTGATGAGAAATGATATGTACGAAGTGATTAACCGTTATGATTATGAAGATATTGATAGAATAGGAACACCTTCATTAATAACTAGAATAACAAATGATGTTGTTCAGTTACAACTTGCTGTAGCAATGGCAATTCGCTTGGTTTCAAGATCTCCATTTTTAATTATTGGTTCATTGATTATGGCATTTCGTATTAATGTGCAAATGGCTATTATATTCGTTGTAACAGCTCCATTATTAGCAATATGTATTTATTTTGTTGTATCAAAATCAATGCCTATGTATCTTAAAATACAAAAGCAATTAGATAAAGTTTCTTTAGTTTGTAGAGAAAACTTAACAGGAATACGTGTTATTAGAGCCTTTTCTAGACAAAAAGAAGAAAATAAAAGATTTCAAGATATGACTGAAAAACAGAAAGATATGCAAGTAGAAGTTGGAAGGCTATCAGCATTATTAAATCCAATAACAAATATTATAGTGAATATGGCGATTATTGTGATTTTATATGTGGGTGGTATAAGAATTAATGTAGGGACATTAACACAAGGGGAAGTTGTTGCTTTAATTAATTATATGAACCAAATACTTCTTTCTATGTTTGTATTTGCTAATGTGATTGTTATTTTTAATAAAGCATCAGCAAGTTATAAAAGGATTGAAGAAGTTTTGAGTATATCACCACAGATTATGAAAGAAGAAAATAAAGAAGATAGAGATACTTTTTTATCTTTTGAGCATGTTTCTTTTGCTTATCAAGGTAATATTGCTTTACAAGATATTACTTTTGAAATTAATGAAAATGAGACAATTGGAATTATTGGAGGAACTGGAAGTGGAAAGAGTACTTTAGTAAATCTGATTCCAAGATTTTACGATAGTCAAAAAGGACATATTTTTATTAAGGGAAAGGCAATTCAATCATATGATTTAAAAGAATTAAGGCATATGATAGGGATTGTTCCCCAAAAAGCTGTTTTGTTTAAAGGAACATTAAGAGAAAATATGCAATGGGGAAAACAAGATGCAAGTGATGAAGAAATATGGAAAGCTTTGGAGCTAGCGCAAGCTTCTTCGTTTGTTAGAGAATTGGATGATGGTTTGGATACAATGATTGTTCAAGATGGAAAAAATCTTTCTGGTGGACAAAGACAAAGGTTAACTATTGCAAGAGCATTAGTTAAAAATCCTGAAATTCTTATTTTAGATGATAGTGCAAGTGCATTGGATTTTGCAACTGATGCTGCTTTAAGAAAGTCATTAAAGACAATTCAATCAACTATTTTTATTGTTTCTCAAAGGGTTTCTTCAATTATGCATGCAGATAAGATTATTGTTTTATCACATGGTGAAGTTGTTGATATGGGAAATCATCAATATTTATTAGAAAATTGTGATATTTATAAGGAAATTGCTCATTCACAATTAGCTGAGGAGGAAACACTATGAATATGAAAGTCTTAAAGAGGTTATTGACTTTTTGTAAACCTTATTTGAAATATTTATATTTAGCATTGTTATTTTCGGCATTTCACATTATTTTTACTTTATTAACACCTATTTTAATAGGACAAGGTGTAGATTTATTGGTAGGTGTTCATCAAGTTGACTTTGATTTATTAAAGTTAAGTATCATTTATATTTTTATAAGTGTTCTTTTATCTTCATTATTTCAATGGTTATTGATGAAGATGTCAAATCAGTTAACTTATCATATTACAAGAGATTTAAGAAACTGCTTATTTCAACAATATTCATCTTTACATTTAAGTTTTGTTGATAGCTCATCTCATGGAGATCTTATGAGTAGAATGATTAATGATATTGATCTAATTGGTGATGGATTATTACAAGGTTTTACGAATTTATTTAGTGGTATTATGACGATTATTGGAACAATAGGATTTATGATGTATATAAGTGTGTCTATTGCTAGTGTTGTGATTGTTTTAACACCATTATCATTAGTTGTTGCTTCTATTATTGCAAATAAAACATATAAGTATTTTCAAGAACAATTAGCCTTAAGAGGGGAAATGGGTGGATATGTTGAAGAAATGATAGGACATCAGAAAATTGTCAAAGCATTCGGTTATGAAGATGAAAATATAAAGAGGTTTAAAGAAATTAATCAAAAGGTTCATGTAAGTGGTGTTAAATCACAATTTTTAGGAGCATTGGTTAATCCAAGTACAAGAGTTGTTAATAACATTGTTTACGCTTCTGTTTGTATATTTGGTGCTTTACAAGTTGTTTCAGGACATTTTAGTGTTGGTGCTTTATCAAGTTTCTTAACTTATGCCAATCAATATACAAAACCCTTTAATGAAATTTCTAATGTATTTACTGAATTACAAACAGCTATTGCTTGTGCATCAAGAGTTTTTGATTTGTTAGATGAAGATATTATTCATGAAGTCGAAAATCCACAAATGATAGAATCACCACAAGGAAATATAGATATTCAACAAGTTTATTTTTCTTATCAAGAGGATCAAAAATTAATTGAAAACTTTTCTTTGCAAGTTAAGAGTGGAGAAACAGTTGCTATAGTGGGACCAACAGGATGTGGAAAAACAACCTTTATTAATTTATTAATGCGTTTCTATGATCCACAAATGGGACATATTTATATAGATGGTGTTGATATAAAGAATATGACAAGAGATTATTTAAGAAGTCTCTATGGAATGGTTTTACAGGATACATGGTTATTTCATGGAACAATCAAAGAAAATATTGCTTATGGAAAAAAGGATGCAACAGATGAAGAAATCATAGAAGCAGCTAAGAATGCACATGCTCATAAATTTATTATACAATTAAAAGATGGATATGACACAGTTGTCAGTGAAGATGGTGGAAATCTTTCTCAAGGACAAAAACAGTTATTATGTATTGCTCGTATTATGTTAGTGAAGCCTCCTATGTTAATCTTAGATGAAGCAACATCTTCAATTGATACTAGAACAGAAAAACAAATACAGGATGCTTTCGATTTAATGATGAAAGGGAGAACAACGTTTATTGTTGCTCATAGATTATCAACAATTCAAAAAGCTGATAAAATTATTGTTATGAATCAAGGACATATTATTGAACAAGGAAATCATCAAGAACTATTAGAAAAACAAGGTTTTTATCATCATTTATATTACAGTCAATTTGATTTGGGTTGATAAAATAAAAAAAGGACAGTACATTATATTAAATTGTACTGTCTTTATTTTGAAATCTTTTTTCTTAGTTTTGTTAAATCAATGAATCTTGTAGAAAAGTTATATTCTTGTTGTGCATAAACAAATGACATTTTATTTGTATAAGAATAATTGACCTTTTTAAGTTTTCTATAATCAATCATCATTCTTCCTACCATCATATTTTTTCTTCCAACTAACACAATAGAAGAAAGTAAATATCCAAAAGCAACAGACATAAATGCCATAACATTTAAACCATTTTGCCAAAAAGAAGTGTTATTATTCAAAACACCATATATAATAGCTGCAATACCACCTACTAAACAACCAATATATAAAATAGCACAAACAGAAAAAACAACCTTTCCTAAAGAATTAAAACAAAATGTTAGAGAATTATCTAACTTTTTACATTTAAATATAGTCACTAAAATATTAATAATGGTATATGAAAACCATAGAATAACAAATATTAATAATAAAGACACAACTGTTAAAAAAATTTCATTAGATTGACCCATATCTAAAAACATCCTTTCATAATTAATATTATTATACATTTATTTTTATCTTTCGTATAGTTAAAAATGAAAATATATTTAAAAATAAACTAGGATGGTGTCAGTTTTTGATATATAATACCCTTTAAGGAAGTGAAAGTATGGATAATATAGCAACAGTTCAAACAAAAACCGTTGAGGTATGCGATGCAGATTATATGGGAGAGTATAAGCTATATCATTTATTTAATTGTTTTACAAATATTGCTACTGAAAATGCAATGAAAATCAATATGTGGAATAAAGATATGATTCATCAATATGGTTGGGTAGTCGCTAAACAAACATTGACATTAGATTGTCCTATGAAAATAGATGATATTTTAGAAGTCTCTACAATTGTTGACAAAGGAACCTTTGTAACGTTCCCTAGATATTATTTTATAAAAAAGGATGGACAAGAAATAGGAAGGTGTTCATCTATATGGACGCTTATAGATATTCAAAATAGACGCATTGTCTCTCCTAAAAAAGTAGGAATAAAAATACCAGAGGTTGATCACTCTTTACACTTAGAAACACCAAAAACAGTACAGATTGATATACCTTTACATTTTGTATTGAAAAGACAAGTATTGTATAGTGATGTTGATACGAATCAACATATGAATAATGCAAGATATATCGAATGGGCATTAGATATTCTTGATTATCAAATTCATCAACAATCTTTTATTCAAGAGATATCTATTAATTATAAAAAAGAAATAAGGCCACTAGAATATGTAGATCTTTATTTAGGACAAAGTGAAAACAGATATATTATTGAAGGGAAAAATGAGAAACAAGAAAGTTGTTTCATAATAGAGTTATATTTTCATAATAGATAGTTTTCAAAATATGAAAACAATTTTCATCAAATTATGCTATGATATATCCGTCCCAAATATCTATAATAGTATTCGTTTTCCCGTAAGAATACAGATATGAAATAGAACTGTCATAAGACAGTTTTATTTTTTAATTTCACAATAATCTTATTATGAAGGAAAGAATAGAGAAAGTGATTTTTAAAGAGTTTTATTGTGTTATTTACAACAGTTTCTATAATATTAAGAGGGTTGTTTGTTATAGCTGAAGCCATAATATATGTAAAACAGTTAAAAATATAGGTTAGAAATATTATGAGTTTTTTATTCAATAATAAGTTAATAAAAAGTATCGTTTTGAAAAATAAAACGATACTTGAAAATAGTATATTTATAATTTGTTTCTTTGAATAGTCCCCTGATTAACAACTGCTAATATATCAAAGTCCTTATTAACAACCAAGACATCTCCATCATATCCAGGTACTAATTTTCCTTTGTTTAAACCATATATTTCAGCAGGATGTGTTGAAGCCATATAAATAGCATCATTCATACTACAATTTGTTAAATTCATGATGTTTTTACATGCTTTGTTTAATTTAAGTGTACTTCCAGCAATTCTTCCAGTAGATTTTACTCGAGCTTCTCCATTGATGATAACAACATCATTGCCACTGAAACGATATTCTCCATCAGGCAATCCTTTACATGGATTAGCATCACAAATGAGAACAATTCTTTCTTTTCCTAAAAGCTTATATGTTGCTAAAACAATATCATAATTAACATGGTAGCCATCAACAATAAGCTCACAAAACAAATCAGAAATAAATGCCCCAGTTACAACTCCTGGATCTCTATGTAAATGTTGGTTCATAGCATTATAAAGATGTGTTACACCTTTTGCTCCATATTGTTGTGCTTGTAAAACTTCTTGAGAGGTTGCTAGGCTATGACCTACATTCATAACGATTCCTTGATTATTAGCATATGTAATTAAATCGTAAGCATTTGGTAATTCAGGAGCAATCGTCATTGATTTTACTCGTGAACAATGCTGAAGATATTCATTAAAATTTTCAAAGTTTGGTAATTGCATATGTTCTTTTTTCATGACACCAGTTCTTTCAGTGTTTAAAAATGGTCCTTCAATATGAACACCCATAAAATTTTTATCTGTACATTTATCATACATATCTAATAGTTTTAAAAGGACATCGTGAGGTTCAGAGACAAGACTTGCAAAAAAAGCAGTAACTCCTTCATCTAATAAAGCTTCACTTATTTTTGAAATATCTTCACTATGACAAGTATTAAAATCATATCCACTAATACCATGTGTATGAGTTTCTATTAAACCTGGAACAATATAATTTCCTTGGGCATCTATTTGTTGATCACTTTTCACATTTTCCCAATTTTTATAAACACCAATGATTTTATCATCTTCTACAAGAACACCACCATTTTTAATAGTTTTATTTCCATCAATAATAACAATTCCGTTTTTAATTAAAGTTTTCATTTTGACCTCCTGCTAATTCGTCAATAAATAGATATGAATTTTTATGCTCATTGATAATTGTTACTGGACACATATGAGTTACTTCACCCTGCAAAATCTTGCGAACTGCATTTTGTTTTTTTACACCATTTGCAATAACAACCATGACTTCTGATTCCATTAACTGACGAATTCCTAAAGTTATTCCTTCTTTAAGAACCATTTCTTCTTGGAAATATTTTTGACCTACACTTTGTGTTGTTGAGCTTAAAGAAATAACATGAGCTTTATTATCAAAATCAACTCCAGGTTCATTAAATCCTAAATGTCCATTTTCACCAATTCCTAGTAATACCAATGTTAAAGAACCATGTTTCTCAATATATTCATTAGCTTTTTGACATTCTTCATCTAAGTGAGAGCTAAGGCTATCAAAGTGATGAATATGACTTTGAGGGACTGCTGCAGGTGCAAATAAATTTCTGTTTAAGTATGATAAACAACTTCCAGTATTATCCTGTTTTAAGCCAACCCACTCATCTAACTCTATATAATAAGCCTTTGTAAGATCAATAATCTTTTTTTGATGAGCTTCAACTAATAGTTGTAAGGTTTTGACGGGAGTATCACCACCTGCAAAACAATATAAACCATCTGGATTCTCTTTCATAACTTCAATAATAAGTTGTGAGGTTGCTAAACTCATTTCCTCATAATCTTTTAAAATATTAACTTTCATTTATACCCTTCTTTCTATTTTTTGATAAGATGTGTTTATATTTATAATTATACAAAATCATTTTTGAAAGTAAATATTTTCACTTTTTTACGAAACAAGTGTTTAATATTAAAAAAAAGTAACATAAATGTTACATCAGATTGTTGACAAATTAGATGAAAATATCGAATTCAAGTAAAAAGAATTGGTATTTTCATTTTTATTTACTCTAAATAATCTATAGTAAGCAATCTAGAAGTTATATTAACCCT
>JAETUM010000063.1 GCA_021768625.1 Candidatus Stoquefichus sp.
TCACACACTTATCATTTTGAAAGACAATGTTCATAAAATCATCATCGAAGAGACAAAGCTTTGAAATTCTTTTAATATAATCATTATTTCTATCTAATACATTATTCATTTCATCAACCCATTATATATATTTTAGATAGTTTTATAGTTGATATATGGTGATGAAACCTTTTATACATTATAGCACAAAGCAAATATTTACACAATGCTTTTAGCAATGATTTTTCCAATAAAAAAAGAATAATGCTTTTAATCAGGTTCATTATTCTTATAAATATCTTGAATACGCTGTTCAAAAATACCATCCTGCCACTTATTTAATAAAGTCATATACATATCCATTTCTTTCTCTTTCATTCCTCCATCAATCCATTCTAGTATAATACCAGTTAATGCATGTGTATTATATAAAATAAGAAAGTCTTGATCCTCTTGTTTAACTTGGTACTCTTTAAAAAGAATATCAAAATATTGCTTAAGACCAAAAGATATAGCCAAATCTAAGTAATGCTTAATTTCTTTTGTCCCCAGTGATTGATAAATATGCAAAATTGACTTTTTACTATCCAAAATAAAATTTATAGAATGCTTAGAAATATCCTCCCAATTATTATATGTAATATTTTTAAATTTTAATTCCTCTATTCTTATTTCAAACACATTATGCAATAAATCATAAATATCCTCAAAATGATAATAAAAAGTATTTCTATTGATTCCACATTTTTCAACAATATCTTTTACAGTTATTTTATCAAAAGGTTTTTCATTAATCATTTCTATAAAAGTTTGAATTATTGTTTCTTTCATAATTTGAGCCATAGATTATCACCCAAATACTATTTTATCATATTTTGGCTATTTGTATATGGTTTATCAAGTGATAAATTTTTATAAAAAAAATAAACAAATCACCAAATGATTATTTGCTTATCTCCTTTTTATTTCATTAATATACTGATAGCTTCTGCAATATTATCAACAACATAGGATACTTGTTGTTGAAGAGCTAAAGGTGAAGTTTTAAATGTAAATGAATAATTAACAGTCTTTAACATTGGAATATCATTATATGAATCCCCTATACCTGCAATATCATCAATATGAAGCAACTCTTTTATTCTTTGAACACCATTTCCTTTAGAGCATCCTCTTTTAACAATATCTATAGAATTTTTATTTTGGAATCCTTCTAAAACTTCAAAATTTTGATTAATATTTTGACATATAACACTTGCTTGTTCATCGTTGTCAAAAATAAGAGATATGCCATATATCTTTTTATCTCTGATTTCATCTAATGAATGAATAATGATATCATCTTCATCATATTCCTCATAGGCTGTCTTATAGAGTAGATTATCTGTCTGTATAACAATAGTATACTGATGATATTCATTATAGACTTGTTGAACATCATCAAAAGGAATTATATTCTCATAAAGAACATGTCCTTGTTTATCTAAGATAACAGCTCCACTTGTTGCAATATAAAAATCTGGTTGGATATCTTCTGGTAATATATTTTTAGTTCCTTTGATTGGTCTTCCAGTACATAACCCAAATAAATATCCCGCTTTTTGATACTCTCTAATAGCGTCAACATCATTTTCCTTGTAATGACCATTAAAGATCAAAGTTCCATCTATATCACTTGCTAAAGCTTTATTCATTTTAAAATCCCCCATTTAAATGACTATCCTAATTCGTTTAAGAATTTTTCCTCGATGACACCATCCCAATGATCTTCAGTAATTCCTGTCTTCTTTAATTCTTCATATGATAGAAAACCGCCAGACATAGTTGAATGTCCACCACCACTTCCATTTAGTGTAGCAAGAGCTTTATGGGCAATAATGCCAGCATCCAATACATTAGGAATTCCACTTCTAATTGAAAATTTAAGTCCATTCTTTCTATATGAATAAATAACACAGAAGTTAACTTCTTGTAATGCTAATATAAAATCAGCAACCATAGCAATTAAAGCATCAGGGCAATCAAAAGGTATACATGCAAATCCTACACTATCATATAAATGAATATTCTCTATTGCTGCACCATATGCTTTTAAATCATTCAATTCCATCGAACTATTATTAATTTGATAAATTAATTGGTTATTTGCTTTTTGGTATAAGTATGAAAACATCTCAATATCTAACATTGTTACTCCCCTTGTCAGATTATCTGTATCAACTTGTAATCCATATAATAAAGCAGTTGCTACATCTTCACTCATGGGAGTATTTGTTTCTATGTAATATTGTGTAATAAGTGTACTGCATGATCCTACTATTCTAATATCTTTATATTGATAATCACACTCAAAAACTGTTGGATGATGATCAATACAGGCTATTTCATTACCTGGTAAATCTGTTAAATTTGTATTATGTTTCTGTCCATCCACAGTGACAATATAATCATCCTCACTCATATTCATTATTTGATCATAGCTTGCAAATTTAATAGGCAATATTTTAATAATACTTTGCAATGAAATTCTTTCAATATTTCCCACATAACAAAGATGACTTTCTATCCCTTGATATTTTAATAATTGTTGTAATCCATAAGCACTCCCTATAGCATCTGGATCAGGGAAATTGTGTGTTTGTACATAAACCTTATGATTTTGTAATAATTCAAATAACTTACTTATTTCCTCTTTTTTCATCGTTCTCTCCATTAATATCATACTTCTCTACCTAATGTATCATGTTTTTGATTTTATGAAAAGATAAAATGTCACAAGAATCTCAATATTTATTAAAAATCATTTCTTTTATTTGATTCTCCCAAAATGATATAGCATCATTTATCCATCCTTCAGCAATAGTTCCTATGCCTAAACCAAATCCGTGTCTTAATCCCTTATAAACATGGCACTCTGTTTGAATACCAAATTGTTGAAGTCTATGTAATCTTTCTTCCATTGTTCTATAATAAGCAATACTATCATTTGTTCCTACACAGGCATATGTTGGTGCATCTTCATGAGATATACGACTATAACCTGTATATTGCATAATAACTGCTTTTGCCTGAGGAATGTCCGTTCCTACAAAGTGAGCAAGTGCACTTTTATTGCCTAATTCTGCTGACATTCTTGCCCCTGCTGAACCACCCCATAATGAATAATTCCTTTTATCAACTTTCAATTCCTGAGAATGATCATAGATATAGGAAATAGCTCTAGCCAAGTCTTCGTAGGGGTGATCCACTCGATAAATAAGTGCAAACGCATTATATCCTCTTTTACTTATTTCTAAAGCATGAGGAAAACTATCATGCATTGCCCCAACATACATAAATCCCCCACCAGCATTACATATTGCAAATGGGGCATTGTCCTTTCCTTTAAAGAAAAATAATCCTGTATCTCTTTTAGAGGGATCTAACATTTTCTCTCTTTCTGTATAAATATCATAAAATACTTTTTCACCATTTTGAGTTCTCTTTTTGAGACTATTAATAATTTCAACAGTCTTATTTACCTTAATATGGCTATACCAAATATAAACATTTGATGTACTTATATCTTCCAAAGTCATATCATTTGTAATAGCTCTATCAACAGGAAAAAGTAACCTTCCAAAATTTCCAAAGTCTTTATCATTGATGATGTCTTGTACTGTTGTTCTTGCATTTATCAAATGTATGACCTCCTTTTATTCTTCATTATTGTCTTCCATCTAACCATGTTTTAATTTCATCATAGCAATCACTTGCATCAGCACAATAAATACTAATTCCATTTTCATCTATTGTTGCATTTGTATTCTTTTTCATATCTTCAATACTGCTACCAAAGCCACTACTTCCTTGACTTGCAACTGGAATAATTGTTTTTTCTGAAAAATCATAACTCTTTAAGAAAGACTTTACAGGTTGTGGAAATGTTCCCCTCCATAATGGATAAACAAGATAAATTGTTTTGTATTGATCCATATTATTGATTTGTGTGGATAATGTTGGTAACTCATCCTTTTCCATTTCTTCTCTTGCTTGTTGTGTATTCGTATCATATGATGATGAATACTTTTTATCTGTTGTTATAGAATAAAGATGTCCATGAGTTACCTTTTGAATATTTGTCGCTATAGCTTGAGTATTTCCAATAAGATTTCCTTGACTATCCTTCATCAATGATGCTCCAGATACAGCATCTACATCTTTATCTTCTTCCATATTCTCTAATCTTGTAAAATAAGCAATGAGAATATCACTATCTTCATTAACTTCTTCTAATTCAATATCAGTTGTTGCAGTTATATAATGTCTTTCTATATAAGGATAACCAAAATATCCTGCACAAACTAAAATAATAACCAATAAACCTAATATAACCTTTTTCTTCATTATTCATATTCCTCTCATTTATTAGGTTCTATTCCTAGTCCATTAACCCATTGAATAATTTCACTTTCTGAATTGGCAACATTATCTCTAGAAATTGTTAAACCATCTTCAACAACTGTAGCCTTAGGCTGTAATCTTTTTATTTCATCTATTGTACTTGCAAAGCTACTTCCACCATGTGTATTAAAAGGAATTATTGTTTTTCCAGCTAAATCACTATTTTCTAAAAAAGTGTATAGTGGCATTGGCATATCACCCCACCAATTTGGATATCCAATAAAGACAATATCATATTCACTCAAATTGTCTACTTCTCTTTTCAACTCAGGACGAGCATTTTTTGATTGCTCTTCTGATGCTTGGGCAACTAGAGGTTCATGTGTTCCTGGATATGTTTGTTTTGTTTCAATTTGGAATAATTCACCATTTGTTTGTTCTTTAATAACTTTTGCTACATATTCTGTAGCTCCCCTTAATTCTCCATTATCAACAATTCTACTTGCTGATGATGAAGTATCTGTTTCATCTGTTTCAGGAAATGTGAAATAAGCAATTAGTATTTTTTCTCCTTTTATTCCTTCTTGATTCTGTGAATTATTTTGTGAAACTGGCTTTTCTTCTTCTCCTTGGCATGCACTCATACCTATAACCAGTAATAACAACATACATATTGATAATATCTTTTTCATATTTTTTCCTCCTTTTTTATCACTTTTATTATAAATTTCATTAACTAACAAGTACAATATGAATAATTTATTCTACTATAACCAAAGATTATAGTAAAAATTTATAATATAAAACATGAACTTAATATGTATAAATTCATGTTTTGTCCATTCTATAAACATTCCAATAATATTTCAAAGATTTCTTCATGGGTTAATTTTTTGCAACATCCTATAGTAATATGAGAAGAATAAGCAACTTCTTTTAACATATTTTTATTTGTAATTCCCATCTCAGTAAGGGTTGTTGGTAACCCAATCTCCTTAATGAACTCTGCTAATGCTTCTATCCCTTTTAAAGCAATATTTTCAACAGATAGATTCTCATCTCTAATTCCCCATACTTCTTTAGCAAATCTGACAAACTTTGAAAATCCTTCTTTATAAATATGTCTATATAACACTGGGTGAATAACCGCTAGTCCTTGCCCATGATTACAGTCTGTATATGCTCCTAATTGATGTTCAATTTGATGTGCTTGAAAATCAGTAATCTTTCCTAGTTTTAAAATACCATTTTCAGCCATTGCTGAATCCCACATTAATTCAGCTCTGGGATTAATATCTTGAGGATTTTTAATAACTTCTCTTATATTTCTTATAGTATTTCTCATAATAGATTCATTAATTTCATCTGATACATTATTTTCTAATGGTTTTCCAAAATATGTTTCCATTGCATGAGAAAATGTATCGAATGCTCCTGAAATAGCCTGTTTCATAGGAACTGTTAATGTATATATAGGATCTAAAACTGAAAATTCAGCCAATGCTCCTAAAACCCCTGCCTTTATTTTAACTTCTTCATTTGTAATAACTGCACCATTATTCATTTCTGAACCTGTTCCAGAAGCAGTTGTTATAGCTGCCATAGGAATAAATTCTGTTGGAAATTGTTTATTTACAAACTCCATTTCCCATATATCTTTTTCAAGTTTAGCTTGTGCTGAAACAATTTTACAGCAATCAATAACAGAACCTCCACCAACAGCTAAAATAAAATCAACATGATTTTCTTTTGCTATTCTTGCTCCTTCTTGTACTTTAGCATATGTTGGATTTGACATAATTCCAGAAAATTCAACAATATTTTTATGAGCCTCTTTTAAATATCCAACAATTTCATCATAGATTCCTACCTTTTTAATAGAACCACCACCATATGCTAACATAACTGTTTTTCCAATATTTTTCATTTCATTCTCTAAAGCATCTTTTAATGCTTTTTCGCCAAAATATACTTTTGGCATTTTATTCATAATAAACTTATTCATAGCTATCTTCCTTACCCTTCTTTTATATAATTTAACCAAAGTCCTGAATGATTTATAATTTCAGTTTTTACAAGTTGAAATTGTATTAACTTTGATTTTACAAAATGTGATGAATCAAAAGATGTAGAAACATTTCTTTCTCCTCCTATTACTGGAGAAATAACCAAACTTAATTCATCAATAAGATTTTCACATGCAAAAGACTCATTAATAATACCTCCACCTTGTAAAAGAACTTTCTTAATGTGGAATTGCTTTCCTAGCTTCTCAACAGCTTTTCTCATAGATAAAGTACTCTTTCCAGCAAAAATATATGAAATACCTAATGTTCTTAAATGAAGTAAATATTCTTGGCAAACCTTCTCACTAAGAACCATAATGACATTTTTATTTTGTAGTCTTTTATGCTTTAATGTAGTTTTACTCCATGCAAGTGTTCCTTGAGCATCAATAACAACAACCCATTCCATATTTTCATTCATATTTATAAAATCAACTTTTTCAACTTGTTGATTTGAAAAACAACTCAAATCAAGTTTTCGATTATGAGTAAATATTTCTTCAGCTGTTGTTTTTCCATAAATAATAGCATCAGCATTGTACTCTTTTCCAATATCTTGATAAACCTGTGATAAAGCTAAAGTCGCAGAACTTTGAAACATTTGACCAGCAATACGCCCATCGATAGATTGTAACATATGACAAATAACATATGGATTTCCTTCTTGTTTCTCCAATTATCTCACTTCTTTCTTTTTTGATTTACTTTAATTCATCAAGCCATTCTTGAATATCTGTGCTTGATGCCCCAGAACTAAATCTTTTTCCCTCTTGCCAATCTCCTGTACCAGCCATTTTAGATAAAAGTTCTCCACTTTCACCAAAACTAGAAGATGATGATGTGCAAAATGGAATAACTTTCTTACCAGTAAAATCATTGTTTTTTACAAAATTATCAACTGGCCATGCTGTAATACTCCACCATATTGGGTAACCAATAAACACAGTCTCATAAGTGTTCCAATCATCAACATTTGTAGAAACAAGTTCTACATTTCTTTCACTTTCATTTTCGTATTCTCTTGTGACACGACTATTTTCATTTGTCCAATCTAAATCATCACCACTATATGTATCTTTGGGTTCAATTTTAAACAATTGCCCATTTGTTTTTTCAGCAATGATTTTAGCAACATTTTCAGTATTCCCAGTTGCTGAATAATAAACAACTAATGTTTTTCCTAAACCTTTTGAAGTATCTGTTGTTTGAGGTTGTTCTTCTTTTTGAGATGCATTATCTTGATTTGATTGACAACCTACCAAGCTGACTGCAACAAATCCTGTTAAAAGTATCATTAATGCCTTTTTAAGTTTCATTATCTTTTCTCCTCTTCTATTTTCATATATATATCTTTTTTAACAAAAGAAGGCAAATATCCCTAATATGATGACATTTGCCTATCCTAACTATCTCTTTAATCCACAAATCATTTCAACAGTTTCAGGATCATAATGTGAAAAGAATGAACTTGTATCTTTATTTAATGATGCAATGACTTTCATATCTTCATCACTTAATTCAAAATCAAAGATATTAATGTTTTCTAACATTCTTTCTTTTCTCACTGTTTTTGCTAGAGGAACAATTCCTCTTTGAACCAACCAGCGTAAAATAACTTGTCCTACTGATTTTCCATATTTTTGTCCTATTTTAGTTAAAGTTTCATTTGTAAATATACCATTCTTTCCTTCAGCAAATGGAGCCCAAGCCTCTAATTGAACACCATATTTGTTATTGTATTCTAAAGCTTTATCTTGTTGATGGAATGGATTCACTTCAACCTGATTAACTGCTGGTTTAACATCTACATCTAAAGCCAAGTCTACTAATCTATCTGGATAAAAATTAGACACACCTATAGCTTTAATCTTTCCTTCTTTGTATAAATCCATTAATGCACGATATGCTCCATGATAATCTTTAAAAGGTTGATGTAATAAGGCTAAATCAATATAATCTAATTGCATTTTCTTTAATGACTCTTCTACTGAAGCCTTTGCTTTTTCATATCCATAATTAGAAATCCATACTTTTGTTGTAATAAATAGTTCTTCTCTTGGTACTGATGTTTGAGCTATAGCTTCACCAACAGCTTCTTCATTTCCATAAGATTGAGCAGTGTCAATTAAACGATAACCTGCATCAATAGCATCTAAAACAACTCTCACACATTCTTCTTTATCTTTAATTTGAAAAACTCCAAATCCTGCCTTAGGCATTTTAATTCCGTTATTTAATGTTATATATTCCATCTTTCTTCTCTCCTTCTTTTAATCATGAATTTTTAATCCCATTAATCGTGTTTCATTAGCTGGATCTTCAGGATTATGAGTTGCTTTTCCAGTATCTAATGCTTGTATAGCTTTCATTTCTTCATCTGTTAATTCAAAATCAAAGATATCTATATTTCCTTGCATTCTTTGAGGGTTTGTTGATTTTGGTAAAGAAATAACACCTTCTTGATATATCCATCTTAAAATAATTTGACCTGCATTCTTATTATATTTCTTTGCTAAAGAAACAATTGTTTCATTTTCTAACAACTCTTTATTTCCATGTCCTAGTGGATACCATGCTTCTAATTTGATATTGTTTTCTTCCATAACCTTTCTTAACTCTTTTTGTTGAGTAAATGGATTAAATTCAACTTGATTGACAACTGGTGTTATATTCATTCCATCTTTAAATTTATTCCATAAATTAACTGTTATATTAGAAATACCAATAGATTTAATCTTTCCTTCTTCAACAACTTCTTCTAAAGCTTTCCATGCTCCTAAATAATCACCATATGGTTGATGTAATAAATAAAGATCAATATAATCTGTTTGTAAATACTTTAAAGACGTTTCAATTCCTTTTTTAGCATTTTCATACCCATAATCTTGTAACCATAATTTAGAAGTAATAAAAATCTCACGACGATCAATTCCACTATCTTTTATAGCTTTTCCGACATCACTTTCATTCATGTAACCTGCTGCTGTATCAATATGACGATAACCTGCTTTTAAAGCAGCAAGGGTTGCATCATAAGTGGGTCCATCATTAGGAATCATAAAGACTCCAAATCCTACTGCAGGGATTTCTTGTTTGTTGTTTAATTGAATTGTTTTCATTTTTCTCTCTCCTTATTGTTTATTTGATTTGATAATATCTTGTAATGTAACATGCTCATTTCTAAATCTAGCCTCTGGATTCTTATCTGACACACTTGTAATAATTGCTTTCTGTGGACAATTATGTGCACACGCTAAACAGAATTCACAAGTATTTTCTGTTCTTTTTGCTTTGCCATCTTCAATATAGAAACGTTTAACTGGACATACTTGTGTACAAATTCCACAACCAACACATTTATCAGTTATAGTGATTTGTTCTCCATTAATTAAGCCAGGATTATCTGCAAAAATTTTAGCTGCTCTTGCATGAAAATTCCTTGCTTCTTGACTTGCTTTTGGAATTTCTTTTTTTCTTTCTTGAACATCTTTTAATGCTATTTGTAATTGTTCTTCAATATGTTTATCTATAGCCTTTTGCTCATTCATATCAAATGATGGCAAATAATTATCAACCATAAGTATTGAATGAATATAATCAACATGTATTCCTATTTCTTCACATAAATGATATGCATATTCAGGAGCATCACTATCATCTTTCCCATAAGTTAAAATCATATAAAAATATTTTGTTTGAAAAGTTGCTTTCTTTAAAAAGTTTAATACCATCTTTGGTGGTTCTCCAGCATATACAGGCCAAACAATTCCTATTGATTCATCTTCAAATACAAGATTATCATTATTGATAACTTGTGGAATACTTATTGGATCTTCATCAAATTGTCTTGCGACATATAAGCAATTTCCTGTAGCAGTAAAATAAAATAACATATTTTTTCCTCCCTTTTAATCATGTATTTTATATTTATTAAGCCATTTTGCTGTAGCATAGCATTGATGATCTATAATTTCACTATATCCCATATCCATACTTGCTATTGTTTCCATATCTTTCGCATCAAGTTCAAAATCCCATATATCCATATTTTCTTTCATTCTTTTTTGAGATACTGTTTTTGGAATAGCGATAACACCTTGTTGAATATGCCATCTTAGTATCACTTGTGCTACACTTTTACGATGCTTTAAAGCAATTTTTTTTAATGTTTGATGATTAAATATATCTCTTTGTCCTTCATTAAGTGGTCCCCATGCTTCAACTTGACAATGGTAATCATTTAAAACACCTACAAGTTCTTTTTGTTGAAATAGAGGATGAAATTCAATTTGATTAATCATTGGAGGAATATGACAATTCATATATAAATCCACAAATCTTTCTGCAGAAAAATTACATACTCCAATCATTTTAATCTTTCCTTGATTATATAATTCTTCCATAGCTCTCCATGAACCATAATAATCTCCATATGGTTGATGAATTAAATATAAATCAATATAATCTAATCCTAAATTCTTAAGAGATGTATGAAATGCTTCTAAAGTCTTTTCATATCCTGAATCCTGAACCCATACCTTTGTAGTTATAAAAAGTTGTTCTCTAGGTATGTTTGACTCTTTTATAGCCTCTCCAACTTCTTTATCATTAAAATAACTTGCCGCTGTATCAATAAGTCGATAGCCACATTCAAATGCATCTAAAACACATTTCTTTGTTTCAGCAGGAGGTATATGTAATGTCCCAAAGCCTAACATTGGTAAAGTGATATGATCATTAAGTTTTTTATACTCCATATAGTCACTCCCATTTCTTACACTTATATTTTATAAAAATGTTTAAAATTTGTACAATATCAATAATTAATTATGCTATAATTGTGGTGCATAGTGAAAGGAGTGAAATAGATGATTGAACTTTATCAATTAGAACAATTAATAACAATTGCCCAATCTGGAACAATATCTAAAGCAGCTGAGAAATTATTAATATCTCAACCGGGATTAACACGTTCTATCCAACGTCTTGAAGAAGATTTAGATTTAAAACTATTTGATCGTACAAAAAATAAAATAACACTCAATGAAAATGGTCAACTGGCTGTTGAATATGCTAAAAATATTTTAAAGTCAACCCATCAAATGGTAGAAGAATTACAAAAATTTGATAGAAGTCATTCAACTATTTCTATTGGTTCTTGTACTCCTGCTCCCCTATGGGGATTAAAATATACTTTAAGTCACTTATATCCCGAATCAAAAATAACAGAGCAATTAGAGTCTCAAGATAAATTATTAAAAGGATTAAAAGAAAACAATTATTCTTTAATTGTATTAACTCATCCTATTGAAGATAAAGATTATATATGTATTGATATGTTTGAAGAAAATTTATATATATCTGTTCCACCTGCTCATCCTTTGGCTTTATTTAATGAAATTTCATTTCGTGATTTAGATGGACAAAGTATATTATTACTATCACATATTGGTTTTTGGAGTGAAATATGTCAACAAATGCTTCCAAAATCACACTTATTATTTCAAGAAGATACCTCAATACTTAATGAACTTACAAAAGTATCAGCACTTCCTAACTTTAGAAGTAATATAACTATTCAAAAGCCTGAAAAGAATAGAGTCTTTATTCCTATTACTGATCCTGAAGCCAAGGTTCATTATTATGTTATTTATCATAAGGATAAAAAGAAACTATTTACTTCTCTCAAAAAAGATATAAAAGACTTAGATTGGAATGAAATATTATAAAAAAAGAATACATCCTGAAATGAGCCCTATTATTTGGACACCCAAATAATGGAAGTTTATTTCAATCTAGTATTCTTTTTTCTTATTCTTCAATTGGTAAAGGTCTCATAATATCAACAAATGTAAATTTTCCATCTTCAAAAGTATATTTTAAAATACTACAATTCTTAAATCCTTGACTCTTTATTTGTTGATACAAATCATTATCAATGACCTGTCCTAAAAAATGTGAACATGCTCCTCCATGCGAAACAATCAAAACTGTTTCATTCTCCTCATTCATAATATCTAAACATGTTTTATAAATACGTTTTTTGACATCATCTCGACTTTCTCCACCATACGTTGTAAAAAATGTTTCATACATTTCTGTAGGTGGATTGAGATCTTCGCTTTCTCCCTCAAATGTTCCAAAGTTCATCTCTTTTAATCCTTTATAGGTTTTATAAGGCATATCTGTTATTATGTTTAATGTATCTACACATCTTTCAGAAGGGGATGAATAAACATGATCAAATGTTATTCCTTGATCTTGAAAATATTTCTTTGCTCCCTTAGCCTGTCTAATTCCTAATTCTGTCAAAGGTGAATCGCACCACCCTTGAATCTTTCTTCTTTTATTAAACAATGTTTCGCCATGTCTCATCATATATAAAGTTTTCATTATGAGAACACCTCTACTTATTTATATTCATCATGTATTTTTTTAGATAAACACATTTTTACAAACTCTGGATCAAAATGTTTAGCACGAGAACCTGTATAACCTTTATCTAATGATGAAATTTGTTGCATTTCATCTTCATTAAGTTCAAAGTCAAATACATCAATATTTTCAATTATTCTATCTAAGTGTGTAGATTTTGGAATAACAACAACTCCTCTTTGAATATTCCAACGAAGCAATACTTGTCCTACTGTTTTTGAATATTTATTGGCAATATTTAAAAGCATTTCATCTTCAAAAGGATTATATCTTCCACCACCAAGTGGAGCCCATGCCTCAGGAATAACATGATATTCTTTCATTGTAACAAGTGCTTCTTCTTGAGTAAAATATGGGTGTAATTCAACTTGATTGACCATAGGTTTTATTGTTACTGTTTCACAAAAATTAATAAGAACGTGTGGATAGAAGTTAGAAACACCAATAGCTTTTAACTTTCCTTCTTTATATGCATCTTCCATTGCTCTCCATGCTGAAAAGTAATCTCCCATAGCTTGATGTAATAAATACAAATCTGCTTGTGTCAAGTAAGGAATAAAAAAAATTTCATTTTTTAGCGAGCCACAGGCAAACTTGCCTATGGCTCATATTTTACCATGCCTTTCCAATAATTGAAACAGGTT
>JAETUM010000064.1 GCA_021768625.1 Candidatus Stoquefichus sp.
GAATGTAGTATCAATACTACACTTTTTCAGCTTGCACAAATGAAAAACCAGAAGACAATATTTATTTGATATTGTTTCTGGTAAAAATATTGTCATCTTAACTTAATGACATTGGATTTGTTTCACTCTTTTATGTTTTTATAGGAATATATATTTCGGTTATATATTTATTTGGATTACCTTTCATAAACATACCTGGACCCTTCAAATAAATCTCACGAGTAGGTTTTAATAGTTCTATATTGTTATCTTTGGCATAATCTATAAGCGCTTTATAGCCATATCCTAGAAATTCATAT
This sequence comes from Candidatus Stoquefichus sp., assembly GCA_021768625.1. Taxonomy (GTDB): domain Bacteria; phylum Bacillota_I; class Bacilli_A; order Erysipelotrichales; family Coprobacillaceae; genus MGBC163490. The sequence goes on from JAETUM010000064.1 coordinate 300, forward strand.
TTTCCGATATGTGTTGTTTTAAGAGCTTGTATTTGAGGTAATGTTTTTATCTTAATATTAGATGCAGAAAAACTTTCTTTGATAGGAACACATGAATCAATGATTGCTTTCTCTTTAAATTCATTATCATAATATAAATTAAAAGGGACACCGTTGGCTTTAGATTTTACGGATTTCAATAGCTTTGAAAATTTTTCACTGCAATTTGCATAAGTCCCTTGAAATGAGATGAAAGCAATAAGTTGTTCTGGAATGCTTTCTATACTTACTTCGTATTGAATATTCATTTTCTGTGTATCTAATGATGGATTAAGATAAGCATCAATCATTTTGATAATTTCTTTTTCATTTTTGATTTGTTGTTCAATCATGGATTTCTTTTCTAATAAATAATCTTGTAAGTCACTGTCATTAGATATATGAGACAATACCTCTTTTATTTCATTGATAGAAAAATTTAATTTTTTTAATAATTGAATTTGTGTCGCTTTTTTAAAATCTTCTTCATTATACATACGATAACCATTTTCTAGTATACGATGTGGTTTGAGAAGATCTATTTCATCATAGTAATGTAATGCTTTAATAGTTAAGTTTGTAATTTTTGAAAATTCACCAATTTTATACATATTTGTCTCCTTAATATTTACAAATAGGAATACGAATAATAGTTTTCAACTTTTCAGGTTTAACTCTTCTTGGATCACTTAAGTAAATTTCATGATGGAAACGATGATTGGTTATATTAGATTGATATCCTAAATGCATAATATGTTCTTCCATCATTTGAATTGTTGTTGGTTCATCATCATATGATCCAACATGTAAACATTGGACACATATACCTTCATTATAAGTTAAAAATTGAACATTAGAAAAGTCTTTTTTCTTTTTATGCATTGCTTCTTTTTTTGCCCAATTAACATCTTTTTCAGTGACGAAGTCAGGTAAGCGAATGATAGAAATCCATTGAAAATTTTCTTTGTTAGTATAATTATTTTTTTCTTCGTCTTGCCACCAAAATCCCTCTAATGGTGGTACAACGTAGTCAAAGTACCCATTAATATGATAATTTGTTTTCTTGCTCATTTTAATGGTATAAGCTATAGTGTAAAGTGATTCAATGGCATGTTGGTAATCACCATCTTTATCATTAGGATTTCCCTTACCATATACAGCAATAAAGTTCATTTTAGGTACATCTACAATTGTAGGTTTTTGAGGTGGCAAGTAATACTCTTTATATTCTTTTTTATAATCAAATGTCATTTTTAATCCCTCCATATATAATTATAAACTATCCTCTATACAGGAGAGTCAACAAAAAAAATGATTAACCTTCAAATAAATCAGTAGAAAGATAACGATCTCCACCATCAGGTAATAAAACCACAATATTTTTCTTTTTATTTTCATCTTTCATAGCTAACGTTTTTGCTACATGTAATGCTGCTCCAGAAGATATTCCAACTAAAATTCCTTCAGTTTTTGCAAGTTCTCTTGCACTGTTGTAAGCATCTTCAGTTGTGATTGTTATCACTTCATCATAAAGAGAAGTATCCAAAATATCTGGTATAAAATTAGCACCAATACCTTGTATTTTATGAGAACCAGCTTTTCCCTTTGTTAAAACAGGGGAATCATATGGTTCAACAGCAATAATCTGAATATGAGGATGTTTTTGCTTGAGATATTGACCAATTCCAGTAATTGTTCCACCAGTTCCAATACCAGCGACAAAGATATCTATTTGTCCATTCATTTGTTCATCTATTTCTGGGCCTGTTGTTAAAAAGTGTGCTTTGGGATTACTTGGATTGATAAATTGTCCAGGAATAAAGCTATTTGGAATATTTTTTGCTAATTCTTCTGCTTTTTTAATTGCTCCAGTCATTCCCTCAGAGGCAGGGGTTAAAACTACTGAAGCACCATATGCTTTCATTAAAGTTATTCTTTCTTGGCTCATAGAATCAGGCATAACAATGATAACCTTAAATCCTAGAGTAGCTCCAACTGCACATAATCCAATACCAGTATTGCCACTTGTTGGTTCAATAATTGTTGCATGAGGCTTAAGTAATTCACTTTCTATAGCATCCATAATCATTTGTTTAGCCACACGATCTTTTACACTTCCAGCAGGATTGTAATATTCTAATTTAGCAAATAGATGTCCTTTTAATTGATGTTTATTTTGCATTTGATGAAGTTGGAGCATAGGTGTATGTCCAACTAATTCTTGAAAACTGTGATATATATTCATAATAAAACCTCCAATATATTTCATTATAGAAAGGATAAAAATGAAAATCAAAGAATATGATAATATCTTTTCATTCATATATAAAAATGTTAAAATAATCAAAATTGGAGGTTATTATGAGAAAAATAGATTACCATATGCATACATACTTTTCAGCAGATAGTGAAGCGAGTCCCAGAGAACATATTATTCAAGCAATAAAGATGGGGTTAGATGAGATTTGTTTTACAGATCATAGAGATTTTCATTATCCTGAGTGTCCTTTTGAATTAGATGTGGAAACATATTTCCAGGAACTTAAACAACTACAAAAAGAATTTGAAAATCAGATTAAGATTAAGATAGGATTGGAAATAGGTTTAGATTTAGATTATGTTGAAGAGATTAATCATTTTGTGAAAGCACATGAATATGATTATATTATAGGATCTATACATGTTATTCATCAAACAGAGTTTTACGATCCAGCTCTTTTCTTTGAAAACAAGACAAAAGAACAAGCCCATCAAGAATTTTTTGAAAATACTTTGGAATGTGTAAAAGTTTTTGATTGTTTTCATTGTTTAGGACACTTTGATTATATTTGTCGATATGGTCCTTATGAAGATAAGAGTATTGATCATAGTTTATATCAAGATATTATTGATGAAATATTAAGAGTTTTAATTAAGAAAAATAAGGGTATTGAAGTTAATACATCAGGATATAAAGATCGAAAGAATTGTGGTTTCCCAACTTTTGAAGAAGTTGAAAGATATTATCAGCTAGGAGGAAGAATCATTACTGTAGGAACCGATTCTCATACAAGCAATCGTGTAGGGGAACATGTTGATGAAGTTGTAGAAAAGTTAAAGGAGATAGGATTTGATGATGTTTCTACTTTTACAAAAAGGGTTAGAGATTAATTGTATTGTATGATATAATAAAGAAAATACGAGGAGGAGTAGAGTATGTTATGTTATAACAAAATTGATATAGAAGATTTAAGAAATCATGAGGGAAAGTACTTTATGCCTAATGCATTATTTGATACAATGCAATATAAATTAATACGATTAGAAGTGAAGTGGGCTTATGTTGCTTGTCTTAATGCTTTATTACAAAGTCCATCTTATGATAGAGATGGAAATGCTTTTATCAAAGATGATAATCCACAAATTGTTTTGATTTTAAGAGATTTAGCAAATAAAAAAGTGGATCAAGATAAGATTGATGGATATATTTTAGAAATGGAAGATAATGGTTTAATAGAAAAGATGGGTAGAGATATTTATTTAAAAAAGATAAGTTCTATTTTTTAATAAAAATATCTCTATCTTTTTGGAGGATATCATGTTTCAATTTATAGTGAAAAAATTTATAAAGAATTATCAGGATACATCACATCCATCTGTGAGAGAAAAATATGGCACAGTTTGTAGTATTCTTTCCATTGCTTGTAATGGAATAATGGTTATATTTAAATTGATTTTTGGTTATATGACACATTCTGTTGCAATTCAAGCAGATGGTTTTAATAATTTATCTGATATGGGAAGTAATTTAGCGACTTTGTTTGGCTTTAAACTTGCTGGAAAACATCCTGATGCAGATCATCCTTATGGACATGGAAGATATGAATATATTACAGGGTTAATTATTTCTTTTTTAATATTATTGGTAGCTTTTTCATCTTTGAAAGAGTCTGTATTAAAAATGATTCAACCCGAAGCATTGCACTTTCAAATAGGTGCTGTTATTGTACTCATTGTTTCTATTCTTATGAAGTTCTGGATGGCCTTATTTAATAAAAAAGCAGGAGAATTAATAGCTTCTTCTTCTTTGAAGGCAGCTGCTCAAGATAGTTTAAATGATGTAATAACGACTCTAGCAACATTAGTATCATTATGTTTAAGTTTGGTATTGGATTGGTCAATAGATGGAATTATTGGAACACTGGTCTCATTATTTGTTTTTAAATCTGGGATTGAAATTTTTAAAGAAACGGTTGATCCATTGCTAGGACAATCTCCAGATAAAGAGTTGATTCAACAAATTTATGAATTTGTCATGTCATATGATAAAGTTATAGGTATTCATGATTTTATGATGCATGATTATGGTCCTGGAAGACAATATATGACATTTCATGCTGAAGTGGATTGTCATGAGGATATGATGGAAATTCATGATCAAATTGACTTGATAGAAAGAGAACTTTTAGAAAAGTTTCATATTCTAACAACTATTCATATGGATCCGATTGATACAGATGATTCTTTAACAAATGAATTAAGAGAAGTTGTAAAAAAGATAGTTGTTCAAATAAATAATAATTATAGTATTCATGATTTTAGGATTGTGAATGGTCCTACACATACAAATTTAATATTTGATGTTTTAATTCCAGCTGATGATCATATTAAACATAAAGAATTAAAGAAATCAATAGAACAAAAAGTAAAAGAAGTTAATCCTAAATATTTTTGTGTTATTCAGATAGATCATGCATTTATTTAAATAAATTTTAAAAAGGATTGACAAATCTTTATGAAAGAGATAATATATTATCAACAACAGTGAAGAGAAGAGTAGTTTATTTAAACTTTATAGAGAGTTCTTGGTTGGTGGAAAAGAATAAGAGAGAATAAATGAAGATGGTCTTGGAGTTTTATTGGTGAATGTTTAGCCAATAACGGGTACACCCGTTATAGTGTTAGAGTATGATGGTACTTGATGAGGTTGTTATAGTGATGTGACAACGAAAAAAGGTGGTAACACGGGTTATATCTCGTCCTTTAATATAAGGACGAGTTTTTTTATTTATAAGGGAGGGAAAGTATGATTGAATTAAAACATATAACAAAGGTGTTTCATACTCAAAAAGGGGATATTGAGGCTTGTCATGATGTTAATTTAACAATTCATGATGGTGAAATTTTTGGTGTTATTGGATATAGTGGTGCAGGGAAATCAACACTTGTTCGTATTATTAATCAATTAGAGAAACAAACAAGTGGAGAAGTGATTATTGATGGAGAAGATATTTCTCAACTTTCTACACAAGCACTTAGACAAAAACGTACAAAGATTGGTATGATATTTCAACACTTTAACTTATTGTGGTCAAGAACAGTGAGAAAAAATATTGAATTGCCATTAGAAATAGCTGGGATGGATAAGGAATTAAGAAAACAAAAAGCAAAAGAGCTCATTGAACTTGTTGGACTACAAGGAAGAGAAAATGCTTACCCTAGCGAATTATCTGGTGGACAAAAACAAAGAGTTGGTATAGCAAGAGCTTTAGCAAATGATCCTACAATTTTACTTTGTGATGAAGCAACAAGTGCATTAGATCCAGATACAACTGAGCAAATTCTAGAATTATTAAAAAAAATTAATAGACAATTAGGAATTACAATTGTGATGATAACACATCAAATGGAAGTTGTTCAAAAAGTTTGTCATCGTATTGCTGTGATGAGTGAGGGAAGAGTTGTAGAAGAAGGACATGTGAAAGATATCTTTGAACATCCTCATCATACAATTACAAAACGTTTTGTAAGAGATATTTCTAATAAGGCTACTAATAATCAGTTAAATGATGATTTAAAAGCAATATATCCAGATGGTATTTTATTAAGATTAACTTTTGATGAAGATATAGCACGTCAACCTATTGTTTCAAGAGTTATTAGAGAAACAAATTTAGATATAAGTATTGTTTCAGGAAATCTTACAAATACCGTTGATAGCTCATTTGGTATTTTAATTATTAATGTATTGGGTGGCAGTCAAGAACAATATCATCATATTATTCAAGTTTTTAAAGATTATCATGTTAATGTGGAGGTGATATAGATGAGTGAAATTTTTAATCAAATAGATTGGGAAGCAATGAAAGTTGCGATAGAAGAAACAACATATATGTCAATTATTTCCTTATTGGTTGCTGTTGTTATTGGATTGATATTAGGAATCATTCTCTATATTACGCAAGATGATGGGTTATATCCTAATAAAGTTATCAATAAAATTTTAGATTTTATTATTAACTTATTTAGAGCAATACCATTTATTATTCTCATTTTCATTATTTTACCATTAACAAATTTATTGGTAGGAACAATGTTAGGAGCAACAGCAGCACTTCCAGCATTAATTATATCAAGTGCTCCTTTCTACGCACGAATGTGTATGATTGCACTTAATGAAGTAGATAAAGGAACAATTGAAGCGAGTAAAGCTATGGGAGCTAGCAATATTCAGATTATTACAAAGATTTTGTTCCCAGAGGCAAAACCAGCATTGATTTCAAGTATTACAGTTATGGGTATTTCCTTAGTTGGATATACAGCTATGGCAGGATGTATAGGTGCAGGTGGACTTGGAAACCTAGCATATATGTATGGCTTTGCAAGAAGAAATATGGCAGTTATGTATACTGCAACATTCTTTGTGTTAGTGATTGTATTCATTATTCAAGGAATTGGCGATTATGTTGTGAAAAAAGTTGATAAGAGATAGGGAGGAAACAAATATGAAAAAATTATTAAAAGTCGCATTAGTATTATTATTAGCAGTAGGAGTGGTCGCTTGTGGAGGAAAAGAAACATCAAGTACAGATGATAAGAAATTAGTTGTTTCTGCAACATTAGATCCACATGCAAAGATTTTAGAAGAAGCTAAAAAGATCTTAAAAGATAAATATGAAATTGATTTAGAAGTAAAAGTTTTAGATGACTATTATATCTTTAATAAAGCATTAGATGCTGGAGAAGTAGATGCTAACTATTTCCAACACGTTCCATTCTTTGATGGAGAAGTGAAAGAACATGGTTATAAGATTGTTAATGCTGCTGGTATTCACTTGGAACCATTTGGATTCTATTCAAAAACTGTTAAATCAGTTAATGATATTAAAGAAGGTTCAGAAATTATTATTTCTAACTCAGTTGCAGATCATGGAAGAATTTTAGCTATCTTAGAAAAAGAAGGATTAATTACTTTAAAAGATGGTGTTAATAAACAAGAAGCAACTGTTAAAGATATTGCATCTAATCCAAAGAATTTAAAATTCACAGAAGTTAAACCAGAATTATTAACAACTTCATTTAATAATGGAGAAGGAGAGTTAGTTGCTATTAATGGTAATTATGCAATTCAAGCAGGCTTAAATCCTACAAAAGATGCAGTTATTTTAGAAACAGCAAGTGCTGATAACCCATATGTTAATATTATTGCTTGCCAAGAAGGACATGAAAATGATGAAAAGATTAAGGCACTTGTAGAAGTTTTAAAATCTGATGAAATTAAAAAATTTATTGAAGATACATATAAAGGATCAGTTATTCCTGCTGAGTAAGATGAGAGATTTCTCATCTTTTTTTTCACTTGTTTTTCATTTTCATATGTTACAATAAAGAGAGGTGATTTTATGAAGAGGATATTAATAGTAGAAGATGATGAATATATTTGTTTATCTTTAAAAGAAGCATTGGAATTAAAGAACTATGAAGTCATATTAGCAAATAATGTTAAACAGGCTAAAGACAAACTTGATTCATCTATTGATTTAATTATTATGGATATACAATTACCAGATGGTAATGGAATTATTCTTTGCCAACAAATAAGAGAACAATACCATACACCTTTACTATTTTTAACATGTAAAAATGATGAAGAAACGATTGTGGAAGGATTAAATGCTGGTGGCGATGACTATGTATGTAAACCTTTTGGAATAAAAGAACTTTATGCAAGAATTCATTCTTTGTTAAGAAGAATACCTGTTAATCAAGATATTATTTATTGTGCTGATTTAAAAATTGATACAAAGTCATATCAAGTATATAAAAACAATGAATTATTGGATTTAAGTATAGTGACATATCATATACTGCTTTGTTTGATACAAGCACATGGTATGGTTATAACACGTGGTCAATTAATGGAACTTGTTGAACAACAAACACATCATTTTATAGAAGATAATACATTATCAGTACATATGAAAAGATTACGTAAAAAATTAGGTTTATATCAAGGACAATCTTATATAGAAACGTTAAGGGGAGTGGGATATAGATGGATACAGTAGAGAAAGTTCATCCATATTTAACAAAGTGTTTATGGTTAACTTATATGCTATGTTTTATAAGTTTGATTCTCTTTTTTTATACAAATACTTATGTCTATATGAGTGTTTGTGCTTTGTGTTTAGTGATTATGGGAATGATTTATGTGATTGTGGAAAAAAAGCGAAAGCAGCAACTAGAATTCCTTATTCAAAATGCTGACGCTATTATTGATCAAAAACCATTCAGTATTATTGATGGAGAAGGAGAAATAAGTCTATTATCACATAAATTATATATTTTAAATAAAAGGTATTACTCGTTGTTAGAAAAAATGAAACAAGAACAATTAGAATTAAAAGATTATATTGAAAATATATCGCATCAATTAAAGACTCCAATTACTTCTATAAGATTGAATGAAGAAATATTATTAGAAACAATGGAATCATCTAAACAAAAAGAAAAAATTAAACAAATTTATCATCAAACATTAAAAATGAATCAACTTGTTGAAGAACTTTTAACCTTAGCATTATTAGATTCACAAAGTATAGAATTAAAATATGAACATTATTCAATAGAATCATTAATAGAAGATGTGGAGGAGGATCTTCATTATCTTCTACAACAAAAGCGTATGAGCATCCAATTACACCATCATCAAGAAACTTTATTATGTGATAAAAAGTGGATGGAAGAAGCATTGAAAAATATTATAAAAAATTATGTAGAAAAAAATCAAGATAATTTTATAGATATATTTATTGAAAATAGCGAATCCTTAACAAGGATAAGTATTCAAGATCATGGAGATGGTTTCTTAGAAGCAGATATTCCTCATTTATTTGAAAGATTTTATCGAGGACAAAGTAGAGATTATCATGGTGTAGGAATTGGTTTAGCATTATCTAAAGAAATTATAGAACAACATCATGGAATGATTACAGCTAAAAATCAAGGAGGGGCATATATAGAAATAACGATTCCTCAATTATTAGCAAAGAAAAAAATATAAAGTCACTTAATATTAAGATAGGAGAAGTAGGATAAAGATAAGGAGGAGATAGAATGAATAAGGTATTATATCAATTAGCATTTAGAAATGTTCAAAAATATAAAAAACATTATTTATTGAGTTTTGTTATTATATTCTTTCTTTCCATATTCTTTATCAGTGCTTCTATTATAGGTGATAATCGTTATCAAGCAGAAAAAGAATATAACCAAAAAACATATGGACATTGGTATGTTATGTTTGGAATTGATGAAAATTATAAAAGTATGCTTGAAGAACATGTACAAGCATATTTACCAGATATGGAATATGGTCAATATTATGAACAAGGTATTTATAAAGATAATAAGATAGGTTTTATTGATGAAGTAGGATTAGATCTTTGTCATCTTCAAATTATTCAAGGACATTATCCAACCAAAGATAATGAAATCATGGTTAGTACAGATTTATCTCAAGAGTTAAAACTTCATCAAAAAGTAGAACTCAAAGTTAATAATAATGTTAATGAGTATACAGTAGTGGGTATTGTAAAAAATTCCCAAAAAGGAATTTTTCCAGATATTTATACACATATTCATCATGGATATCCTTTTAAAACGATTTTTGATAGAGATTTGAGAGTTAATAATAATATTATTATTGATCCAAACGACCCAGATGGAATTATTCCTATAGACGAACTTATTAGTAATGAATATGGTTATTCTGCTAATCAATCAGTAGGGCTTTATCAGTTTAGTGTTCATCAAACAATCATATTAGTTGAAATTTCAGTGTTAGTTATCTTTATATTAATGATATTAACATCAACCTCTCTTAAAAGAAGAACAAAAGAATTCGCTCTATTACGAGGAGTAGGAATGACAACAAGACAATTATTTTTAATGATTATTTATGAAAATATTATTATGATTATTGTGAGTATAATATGTGGTGCTTTATTATCGTTAGGCATTTCCTACGGTGCCTCATTATATCTTCAAGAGCAATTTGGTTGCTTTGTATATCAATTGAATTGGATAAAAATATTAGTATATGTTTTATTTTTAGTTGCATATATAACTTGTTCAATGATTTTTCCAGGTATATCATCTGCTAAAAAGTCATTAAGTGGAGCTTTTGAGGGAAAGAGATTCCAATATATACAAATAAGATATAGAAAACTTCATTACCAAAAGAAATGGCGTTTAGCTTTAAGAGAGATGAGGGTTTATAAAGGGATAACTATATGCTTATTTATTGTATTTGGATTATGCTTTATTTATTATATAGGGAGTATTATGAATCCAGGAATGCAAGAAGAAAAAACGAACCGTTTTGAGTCTTTTCATTATTTGGAATATGAGGTATTTGAATCTGGTGAAAAAAAGAGTATTAAAAAGTTAAATCTTCCTCATACAATAGAATTTCATTATCAATATGTAGGTAGTCTTAATATAGATGAAAATGGTCAAGAATTTACTTCACCAATTCAATGGAAAGGAAAAGCAGTAGGTGTGGGGACAATTCTTTGCATTGATGATACAAAGTGGATAGATCAAAGTCGTATTAATGGTAGAAAACCAGAAAATGATAATGAAATTTTACTGGGGAATAATACAGCAATGTTTTATACAGATCAACAGTATAATGAACACATAGTTGGTTATTTATCAATTGGTGATAGTATTGAAATTCATAATGAGACATACTATATTGTAGGACAAATTATACCTAATGAAACAATGATAGCACAAGATGGGATTCAGTATAGTTCTCAATTTCTTCCAAGTGAACATACACTTTATGTATCACCAAAAATATATAAAATGTTTCCTCAAATAGATGATTCTTATGAATATTCAACTTTAAGAACTTATTATACAACTGATAAGGAAAGAGATGAATGTATAGAAAAAGTACAATCTATTTTACCTTGGGTTAATATTATAGATTCTGATGAAGGTTTGTTATCGAATAATGTGGAAACATTAGTAGAAATAGAACCTTATATGTTGATTACTCCTATGGCAATAAGTCTTATATTATGTTATTTCTTAAATAAAAATCAGATAACTAATAATAAACAAGATTATCAATTATATAAACTAATAGGTATGACAAATAAGGAGTTAATATTTACACAATTTTGTAAAGCATGTATTATGACCTTGAGTATGAGTTTATTTGGAATGATATGGATTATTGCGTTTTATTCTTATTATCATACAACCACAATTCCTATAATAGAGTATTTATTCAGTTGTATAATGATATTAGTAGTCACGAGTATTATTTATTGCTTACCATTTTATAAGATTTTAAAAACAGGTGTATTTATAGAAAGAATGGAGTAGGAGAGTATATATGTTATTAAAAGCGAAGAATTTGAAAAAGATTTATGGTTTTGATGATAATAGAGTTGAAGCACTTAAAGACTTATCTATCGAAATAGAAGAAGGAACATTTGTTGCAATTGTAGGAAGAAGTGGAAGTGGTAAGTCTACCTTATTACATGTGTTGGGAGGATTGGTTAAACCTGATAAAGGAGAGGTATTATTGGAAGAGCAATCTTTATATAGTATGAGTGATGATACTCTTACAAGATTAAGAAGGAGAAGAATGGGATTTGTTTTTCAATTCTTTAACTTGATTTCTACACAAAATGTTATTGAAAATATTGTTTTACCTATTCATTTAGATAATGGTAAAGTTGATGAAGAGTATATTCATGAAATCATTGATTTATTAGGGTTGACTGAAAAGAAGAATGCTTTTATTCATGAACTATCTGGTGGACAACAACAAAAGGTTGCGATTGCAAGAGCATTAGCTAGTAAACCTGCTATTATTTTTGCCGATGAACCAACAGGAAACTTAGATGCAAAGAGTTCAAAAGAGGTTGTTGACTTATTGAAGATAGCACAACGCCAATATCATGAAACAGTTATTATGGTTACACATGATGAATTGATTGCTAGTGTGGCTGATCGTATTATAACAATTGAAGATGGAAGGATTATTAATGATACAAAAACAAAAAGTTAGATGAGGGTCTAACTTTTTATTTGGTGTTTATTTATATAATTGTTAATGAATATGAAATAAAGTTTATAGAAAGGGAAAAAACTTTATTTAATTTTACACCTTTATCCTTAATAATTAAGGCAATTATAGATTAACATAAATATAATTTTTTTTAAATATGATAAACATATAAAGAAACAAGTTACATGATTTGTAACATGAGAAAATAAAATATGAACTGAATATGAATAAAAACACCAGCATTTTATACAAATGAATACGAATTGAGCATAAAAACTCCAAGAATGAGATAATCCGTTGAGAATAAAACTCGTTGATTTATAATGAAGATATATTATTTAAGGGAGGAAAAAATATATGGACGCTTTTGCTGATAAGCTAGGAAGCATTGGTGCTTGGTGTGGTCAAAACAAATACTTAGGCGCTATTAAAAATGCATTCCAAAACTTTATGCCTGCTACTATCGCAGGTGCAGTTGCCGTACTTTGGACTTGCGTTATCGTTAACGAAGGATCAGGGTTAGGTATTTTCTTTAAACCAATTATGGCTATTGAACCATTCAATGCTGTATTCAATGCAATTAATACAGCTACAATTGGATGTATGGCAATTGGTATTTGTATGTTAGTTGCTCAAGAAATCGCTGAAGCT
>JAETUM010000065.1 GCA_021768625.1 Candidatus Stoquefichus sp.
TTGCCATAATCTCAAGAAAATGGGATTAAGTAAGCAAAGGCTAGGGTTAATATAACTTCTAGATTGCTTACTATAGATTATTTAGAGTAAATAAAAATGAAAATACCAATTCTTTTAACTTGAATTCGATATTTTCATCTAATTTGTCAACAATCTGAATGGAATAGTATATACTATTCCATTTTATGTAAAATTTGTCATAAAAAATGTAAAAAAAGATTTTATAAAAATAAATTAACCCCATAAAGTGTTAAATTAACCCTATCTATTGCAATAAACGTTGAAAAATGTATATTTTTTTAGATGAAAGAGGGATGAGGGTAGTGAGAATTGTATTAAGCCAAAATAAAAATATGAAAAGGGGAGAAGTTATTTTAACTTTTCATCCTAGAAATGAAGATTTAGCAATTCAAATGAAACAACTTATAGAATCGAAAGTTGGAGAAATTGAAGTTAAAGATGAATATAATAATCACTTCTTAATCCCTTTATTAAATGTATATTATTTTGAAGTTGTTGAACAGAAAGTTTTTGTATATACAAAATATGAGGTTTATAGAGTTAGTATGACTTTTCGTAGCCTGAAAAAACTTGTATCGAATAAAGGATTTATTCAAATTAATGTACGAACAATTATTAATGAAAGACATGTTTATAAATATGAATTATTAGAAGGATGTCATAGAAAGATTATATTAGATAATATGGAGAAAATTATTTCTAATCGGCAATTTAAAGATAACGTTGATGAAATGTTAGTAAGAAGAAATGCTATCCTACAACATAAAGTAGTTATGAATGAAAAGAATTCATTATAGTTTATGTTTTCTTTTGTTTTTTTTAACTTTATGATAATATATGAATAACAGGAGGATGTAAACATGACATATGATTATTTAATAGTAGGAAGCGGATTATTTGGTTCAATTTTTGCTTATGAAGCAAATAAGCGTGGAAAAAAATGTTTAGTTATTGATAAAAGACAACATGTTGGAGGGAATATTTATACAAAAGAAGTCGAAGGAATAAATGTTCATGAATATGGTGCTCATATTTTTCATACATCAAATAAAATTGTTTGGGATTATATCAGACAATTTGCAGAATTTAATAGATATACAAACTCTCCAATAGCAAAATATAAAGATGAAATCTATAATATGCCATTTAATATGAATACATTTCATAAAATGTGGGGTGTTATAACACCTCAAGAGGCACAAGCAAAAATAAATGAACAAATTCAAGAAGCAGGTATTGTAGAACCACAAAATTTAGAGGAACAGGCTATTTCTATGGTTGGTAAAGATATTTATGAAAAACTTATCAAAGGATATACAGGAAAGCAGTGGGGTAAGCCTTGTACTGAGTTACCAACTTTTATCATTAAAAGATTACCTGTAAGATTTACATATGATAATAATTATTTTAATGATTTATATCAAGGGATTCCTATTGGTGGCTATACACAAATTATTGAAAAAATGCTTGATGGTATTGATGTTCGATTAAATTGTGATTATTTTGAATATCGAGATGAACTTAAAAATATAGCTGAAAAGGTTGTTTTTACAGGTATGATTGATCAGTATTATGATTATTGTTATGGAGAATTAGAATATCGTAGTCTACGATTTGAAACAGAATTATTGGATATGGAAAATTATCAAGGAAATGCAGTTGTGAATTATAATGAATACGAAATACCGTATACAAGAATTATAGAACATAAACATTTTGAATATGGTACACAACCTAAAACAGTTATCACAAGAGAGTATCCAAGTCAATGGAAAAAAGGTGATGAACCATATTATCCAATGAATGATGATAAAAACAATGCTTTATATAGAAAGTATGAAGAATTAGCTAAACAAGAGAAGAATGTTATTTTTGGTGGTAGATTAGGAATGTATAAATATTTTGATATGCATCATGTTATAGAGGAAGCATTAAAATGTGTTGATCATTATTTATAAGAATAACTGTCATGAAATGTCGAATGGTTTTTCTTTACATTAATAAAAAAAGAATATATGATAATAAAGGTGAAATTATTACAATTAAATAAATGAAGAAAGGGATTTCTTTCATATCAGCACATTTCGCCATTAAAAGAGATTGGAATGAAATAGTTTATAAAATATATAAGCTATTTGTTTTCAATCTCTTTTATTTATAAGTTATAGATTTGAATTATTTCTTCTCTTGTGTTTATAAAATAATAAGACTATAATACCTAAAAAGGAGGAAATATGACATATGAATCCAAAAGTAAAAAAAAGACTAAGAATTATAGCTATTCTTACGACACTTATCTGGATGATTGTTATTTTTAGGTTCTCTATGGATACTGGAACTTCATCTCATGAATTAAGTGATTTATGTGTGCAATTATTTAATAGAGCAGTTTATTCTTTTACAGGTAAAGACTTAAGAATATCTATAACACCAGAGCATTATGCAATGATAGAACTATTTTTTAGAAAGCTTGCTCATATGGGTATTTATTTTATATTAAGTATTAATATTATGGTTGTCTTATTTACATTTAATATGAAAATGTTTCCAAGAATGTTTATATCAGCCTTATTTTGTTTTGCATATGCATGTACTGATGAACTTCATCAAATGTTTGTTGATGGAAGAGGTGCAAGTTTTTGGGATTGTTTAATAGATACTTCTGGTGCTATATTAGGAATTATTGCAGCATTGATTATATATTGTATTCTTTATACACTTATGACAAAGTATCAAAAAAATCATGGGCTTATCAAAGGAGCATATGATAGTGAGTAAAGAATGATTATGAATCATCTAATTGTTGTTGAGTTGGTTATATAATGTTATAATAACTACTGATATTATTATTTGTTTGAATAAGTTTTTTGACTCATTGTTATTTTTATGATTTAATGAAATTATATAAGAAGGAGGACAGTAAATGAAAAAGAATATTTATAGCCTTTTGTTATTTACAATAGAAGTTTTCCTTTTTTATATTATATCTATGATTATCAAAATACCACTTGATTTAATGTATCGTGTAGGTTTGATTTGGTTTATTGTTATATTTATATTTAAACATTATAAAATTGAATCTACATTGGTGTGGGATGAAATGAGAAGTGATGCGAAAGCTTTTATTTATTATTCTTTAATAAGCTTTATTTTTCTTTATCCAAATTTACAATTTTATTTAAGAATTGTAAGTATAGGATTTTTTATGTTTTGTGCATCTGTACTAATTAATAGATTTTTACGTATTTTACTTAGAGATACTCTCGCAAGAAAAACGCTGATTATAGGAACTGGAGTAGAAGCTTATAGAATCGGTAAGATTTCACATCACAATAGATTTGCTTTAACTAAAGTTATAGGTTTCATAAAAGATGGTGAAGTGGATGAAGATTTGTGTAAAGATTCTTTATTTGATATATATGAGTATGAGTTGTTAGATAGTCTTATTGAAGAAGAGGGTATAGAACAAGTCATTATTGCGGTTTCTCATGCTGATCAAGCGAAAATTGATGAAATTTCTAAGAAATTATTAAATAAAGTAGAGATTATAAGAATATTACCAGAATTGAATTTTACAATGGCTGTTAATTCTGAGATTATTGATTTTGATGGTGAATTATTAATATCAACATCAAGGGAAAAATCTAGTGCTATAAAGAGAAAATTAAAGAGAATTATAGATATATCTGTTAGTATCGTTGGCTGTGTTTTATTAGTCCCATTAACAATATGGGTGTCATTTATGAATAAGAAAAATGGTGATCGTGGTCCTATATTCTTTAGACAAGAAAGAATAGGATATAGGGGCAAACCTATTTATATTTATAAATATAGATCAATGATTTTAGGAGCTGAAGAGGTTTTAGAGGAATTAATGGAAAGTAACTCTTCTATTCGTGAAGAATACTTAACTCATAAGAAATTGGTACAAGATCCACGTATTACAAAAGTTGGTCAATTTTTAAGAAAGACATCACTTGATGAATTTCCTCAATTTATTAATGTTCTTAAAGGAGAAATGAGTTTGGTAGGTCCTAGACCATATTTACCTAGAGAAAAAGAAGATATGGATATTTATTATGATTCTATTATTAAATGTAAACCTGGTTTAACGGGTATGTGGCAAGCCAATGGAAGAAATGATGTAGGATTCAAAGATCGATGTAAATTAGATGATTATTATCATCGTAATTGGACTTTGGGATTAGATTTAATTATTATTTATAAAACAATTAAAAGTGTATTTTATGGAAAAGGTGCTTTATAGTAAGAGAGGAAGAAGGATAAATGAAGATAGGATTAGTTGGTTCTAGTGGAGGACATTTAACACACTTATATATGCTTAAACCAACATGGGAAAAGTATGAAAGATTTTGGGTGACTTTTGATAAAGAAGATGCTAGAAGTCTTTTAAAAGATGAAAAAGTTTATCCTTGTTATTATCCAACAAATAGAAATATAAAGAATCTTATAAGAAATACTTTTGTTGCGTGGAAAGTACTAAGAAAAGAAAAACCAGATATTTTGGTTTCATCTGGGGCAGCAGTTGCTGTACCATTCTTTTATTTAGGAAAATTGATGGGAAAGAAGCTTATTTATATTGAAGTGTTTGATCGTGTTGATAAGGCCACTTTAACGGGAAGATTGGTTTATCCTATTACTGATCAATTTATTGTTCAATGGGAAGAACAACTTCAAGTTTATCCTAAAGCTATACATTTAGGAAGTTTGTTTTAGGAGGATTCGTTATGATATTTGTAACAGTGGGGACACATGAACAACCATTTAATAGACTTGTTCAGAAAATTGATGAATTAAAAAGAGATGACTATATTCAAGAAGATGTATTTATACAAACTGGTTATAGTACATATGAGCCTCAATATTGTCAATGGAGTCATATGATTCCTTATAGTGAAATGATTAATAATGTTAAAAATGCAAGAATTGTTATCACTCATGGAGGTCCAGCAAGCTTCATTTTACCATTACAGGAACATAAAATACCTATTATTGTTCCTCGTCAGGAAAAATTTAATGAACATATCAATGACCATCAAATGGAATTCGTTCACTTTATTCAAAAAAAACAAAATAATATTATCATTATTGAAGATATTGATGATTTAAAAGAAACATTAAATCATTATGATTTACTTGTTTCTAAAATGAATCAAAAAATTGTCAGTCACAATGAGATATTTAATTTAGAATTTGAAAAAATAATACAGAATTTAATGCAAACAAAGTCATAAAATATGTTATTATGAGAATGGATGTTCTATTTCAAAGGAGTTGTTTGAAATGAAAAAGATTTTAATGATAAATACAGTAGGATATGGACAAAATGGTATCGTTTCAGTTTGTGCAAGTTTATGTGAAGGACTCAATTCTCATGATTATGAAGTCAATTTGATTTCTTTTTATGATATAGATGAACAAATTTCTAAAAAGTTTGAAAAAACAAATGCTCACCTTTATGTTTTCCCACATCGTCAAAAAGAATTAAAAAAATACCTTTCCCAACTATATAAAATGTTAACATCTCATCATTATGATATAGTTCATATTCATGGAAATAGTGCAACAATGATTTTAGAATCAATTTTAGCAAAAAAGTGTCATGTTCAACAGATTGTTGTTCATTGTCATAATAATAAGACTTCCCATGTCTTTTTAAACTATTGTCTTAAGCCATTTTTTAAATACTTCTATACAGATGCTATAGCATGTTCTCATTTGGCAGGAGAATGGTTGTTTGGTAAAAACAACTATTCTATTATAAAAAATGGAATTCATACTGATTGTTTTATGTTTGATGAACAAATGAAAAGAAAAGCAAGGGAAAAATTACATATAACTCATGAGTTGGTTTTAGGACATGTTGGTTTATTTAATGAACAAAAAAACCAAGTATTTTTATTAGAGTTAATAAGTCAGTTGATTAATAAAGGAATTCCATGTCGATTATTATTATTAGGTAATGGCGAATTGAAAGGTGATCTTATCAAGAAAGCATATGACTTAAAAATACAGGATCATGTGACTTTTTTAGAGAATACAAATCAAGTTTCCATGGTTTTATCGGCAATGGATATTTTTGTGTTTCCATCAAAATGGGAAGGCTTTGGATTGGCTATTTTGGAGGCACAAGCCAATGGTTTGCCATGTCTTGTTTCTCAGTTTGTTTCTCAAGATGTTAATATTACAGGAAATTTAATATATTTATCTTTAGATGATTTAGATTTATGGGTAGAAAAAATACTTTCTTTAGATTTATCATTGCGTTATCAACAAAGTTTAGGTAATATTAAGAAGATAAAAGAGGCGAATTATGATTTTCAGAACGTTATTTACGATCTAGAAAATTTATATAATAACACTTAATTTAGAGAGGGTGTTTTATTTGAAAAAAGTAAAATTATTAATTAAAAATCATCAATGCTTATATAAAATTTATCTTCAAGTAAGTCAATTTATGATTTGGGTAATGAAATTTATTTTAAAACCTAAGAAAAAGAGAATTTTATTTATTTCTTTTAATGGTGATAGATTCGATGGCAGTCCTAGAGCTATCTATGATTATATTATTCATGATCCGTTTTTTGATACTTATGAATTGGTTTGGGCATTTAAGAACCCTCATCAATTTCATTTATCAAGAGGAAAAAAAATATCTTTTGATTCATTAAAATACTTTTATTATGCAATGACATCAAAAGTATGGATTACGAATGTTGCTGTTGAAAGAGGAAAGGCATTTAAACATAAACATACAATTTATATAAATACATGGCATGGGACACCATTAAAAAATATTGATAATGAAAAAGAAAAAAATAAAAAATGTTTTAGTCAAATTGATATAATGTGTTCACAAAGTACTTTTGATCAAAATATTTTTTCAGATATTTTTCATATAAAAAAAGAAAATATTTTATGTTGCGATTTACCTAGAAATGATATACTCTGTAAAGACAATCAAGAACATATTAAAAATATAAGAAGTGATTTAAAAATACCAGAAGATAAAAAAGTAATTTTGTATATGCCAACATATAGAGAGTTTGAGATAGATAAAAATGGAATGATTACTTTTAATATGCCTATTCATTTTGAAAAATGGAGTCAATTATTAAAAGATGATTTTATATTATTGTTTAGGGCTCATTATTTGGTCGATAAGGTTATTGATTACCAAAATATTGATTTTATAAAAAGTGTTTCTACATATCCGTCTTTAAATGATTTATATTTAGTATCTGATTTACTTATTAGTGATTATTCAAGTGCATATTTTGATTATTCTATTTTGAATAAACCAATGTTTTGTTTTGCGTATGATTATAAGGAGTATATGGAAAAAAGAGGATTATATATGGATTTAGATGTTTTGCCATGTCAAATACATTATGATGAAGACTCATTATTAGATGATTTGTTGCATTTTTCATATGTTGATGCATGTGCAAAAGCCAAAGAATTTCAGAAACAATTTGCTCCTCATCCTGGTCATGCTGCAAAATGTATAGTTGAAAATCTTAAAAATAGATTAAATGGAGGAATAAATGAGTGAATCGTATAGTTGCTATTATTGTTACATTTAATAGAAAAGAATTATTAAAAGAAGCGATTGATGCATTGTGTCATCAAACTGTTCAGAAATTTGATATTATGATTGTGGATAATGCCAGTACTGATGGAACAAAAGAATATATATCTGATTATTTGGAAAGTGAAAGAATTTGTTATTTCAATACAGGGGCTAATATTGGTGGAGCAGGTGGATTTCATTTTGGAATGAAAAAAGCATTTATAAAGAATTATGATTATGTTTGGTTAATGGATGATGATACGATAGTTGATCATGATTGTTTGGAAAACTTATTGAATGCTAAAGATATTCTTTGTGATCAATTTAGTTTTTTAAGTAGTTATGTTTATTGGATGGATGGAAGTCCTTGTGTTATGAATTTCCAAAGAGCTTTTGAATATGATTGGATAAAAAGTCAACAACAATTAAAGGAAGGTATTATTCCTATCAAGACAGGAACGTTTGTATCTGCGTTTATTAATATGAGAGTTGCTAAAAAAGTTGGACTACCTATCAAAGAATTTTTTATTTGGTCTGATGATACAGAGTATACATACCGTTTAAGTCAGGAGATGCCAGCT
Source organism: Candidatus Stoquefichus sp. (assembly GCA_021768625.1). Taxonomy (GTDB): domain Bacteria; phylum Bacillota_I; class Bacilli_A; order Erysipelotrichales; family Coprobacillaceae; genus MGBC163490. The sequence continues at coordinate 8,197 of JAETUM010000065.1, forward strand.
TATTTTGTTGCCAAAAGTCAAGTTTTGCACAAAATGAAATTTAATATGAGTGCTGATATTGTTTCTTGTGATAAGAATCGTATTGATAGATATTCTATAGCAGTAAGAAATCGATTTTATATTGCTAAAAAATATGGAGCGAGAAGTCTTTTAACATTCCATAGTCAATTTATTAAAAATTTTATAAGAATTTTAAAAAAAGCAGATAATTACAAAGCAAAACGTTGTTTATCATTAGTCAAAGGATATATGAAGGGCTTATTTTTTAGTCCTCAAATTGAAAAAGAGATATAAGTATTTATCCCATTAAAGGAGGTTTTTATGAATAAAGTATTCAAAAATTATTTATATAATTTGAGTTATCAACTTCTTATCATTATTCTTCCTTTAATAACAACACCATATGTTTCAAGAGTGTTAGGAGCTAAAGGTGTAGGAACTTTTGGCTATACAAACTCTATTGTTCAATACTTTATCCTTTTTGGTGCTATTGGGCTTAATCTTTATGGACAAAGAGAAATTGCATATCACCAACAAAATAAAGAAGAGTATAGTCAATTGTTTTGGGAATTGTTTTTGGTACGTTTGTGTACAATGACAATAAGTTTGTGTCTGTTTTTTTGTATGAGTAGTGCTTATACAAAATATACTTATATTTTATATATTCAGATGATAGATATTATTGCATCAATGATTGATGTAAGTTGGTTTTATCAGGGAATTGAAGATTTTAAAAAGATTGTTATAAGAAACTTTTTTGTTAAATTAGTAGGAGTTATTTTAATATTTGTTTTTATAAAAAATTCTGATGATTTATTTTTATATACATTTTTACATTCGCTGACTTTATTTTTAGGAAATATATCTATGTGGGTGTATCTTCCAAAGATTTTAAAGAAAGTGAATTTTAGAACATTAAGATTAAAGAATCATCTTAAATCTTCTTTTATATTATTTATTCCTCAAATAGCCATTTCTTTATATACTATGTTAGATAAAACAATGATTGGATTATTAACGAATAATGAGTATGAAGTAGGTTTTTATGAGCAGGCACAAAAGATTGTTAAAATTGCATTAACACTGATTACTTCTTTAGGGACTGTGATGATGCCAAGAGTTGCTAATATATATGCTCAACATAATGATAATCAAGTGAGAGAATATATGAATTATGCTTTTCGTTTTGTTTTTATTCTTGGTATTCCTATTATGTTTGGAATTATGGGAATTACTGAACATTTGGTTCCCTGGTTTTTTGGTGCAGGATATGAAAAGGTAAAGTTGAATATGATTATTATTTCTCCTATTATTTTGTTTATTGGATTAAGTAATGTTATGGGAATGCAGTATCTTTTACCTACTGCTAGACAAAGACAATATACGATTTCAGTGATTATGGGTTCTGTTTGTAATTTTGTATTAAATTTATTGCTTATTCCATTCTTTCTTTCTTATGGAGCAGCTGTTGCGACTGTGTGTGCTGAATGTATGGTTACTTTGGTTCAATTCTTTTTTATTAGAAAAGAATTTAATATTAAGAATATTTTAAAACAGTCAATAAAGTATTTTATTTTTTCATTGATTATGTTTGGAGGAATTGTCTTTGTAGGAGAGGTCTTAACGTCTGGAATACTCTGTACAATGATTCAAATTTTAGTGGGAGTCATCATTTATATAGCATTACTTTTTATAACAAAAGATCAATTTATTCATCAAGTGATAATCAATCGTAAAAAGGGTGAGAATTATGAGTGATAAGTTTCAAAAAATGATAAGAGAAAAGAGCTTTACTATTGCATACTTTTTGTATGTCATATCTTTAATGATTGGTTTAACAACATTCAAAGATGTTAATAATATGACTGTGTTTCAAGATGCTTTAAGAAATCTATCATATATATTTTTAGTGTTTAAAATTTTTATAGATTTTTATGGTTCTCAAAATAAACGTAAATTTATATGTGTGTGGATGATATTTATGATTCCAGGGCTGATTGTTACACGAATAACACACAGTGTTACACTACTTACAACTTTTGCCTTCATGTTATGTGCTTATCAGATTGATTTTGAAGTATTTATCAAAAAAATTTTTGTGATTAATATAGTATTTATGTTGATAACGATTATATCGAGTTGTGTTGGCATTATTCCAAATTTGTCATTTATTCAAGAAGATAGAATACGTTATTCTTTAGGATTTACATATCCTAGTCATTTAGCAAGTTTTTTGTTTTTTAATATACTTATTTATATATTTATCAAAAAAGGTGATCTAAGAATAAGAGATTATCTTATATGTGAACTATTATCTATCTTATGTTTTTGTGTGACAGATGCTAGAATGGGACTTATATGTACAACACTTGTTTTATTTACTTTCTTCGTCCTACAGTATAATTCACGTATAAAAATTTCTTCATTTATCAATTATTGTTTAATTTGGTCACCAATCATTTTTTCTAGTTGTATTACATTTTTATCTATTATATATCATAAAAGTTCTACAATATTGTTATTTTTAAATCAATGTTTAAATGGTCGATTAGGTTATGCAAAGTATATAATAGGCAAACATGGAATAGATTTATTTGGGAATTATATTGAATGGCATGGTTGGGTAGATAATCAGGGTGCTGATATTATTTCTAATTATAACTTTGTTGATATTTCATATGTGAAGATTTTAGCCAATTATGGTATTATAGTATTCATATTCTTTGTTGTGTTTCTTTCTTTATTATGTTATAAAGCATATATAAATAAAAATACATGTTTACAACTTGTTATCTTTTTTATTTGTATGTATTCAGTCATAGAACCAAGATTAATTGAATTACATTTTAATCCATTTATATTATTACTATTAAATCAATCTTATCTTTTAACACAAGAGCAGATTATCAATTTAAAAAAATATTTTTTTAAATCGAAACATGAGTGATAAAAATAGGGTTATTTATAGGAGGAGAAAATGAAAAGAGTAATTACATATGGAACATTTGATTTATTTCATGTTGGACATCTTAATATTATAAGAAGAGCAAAAGAATTAGGAGATTATTTGATAGTTGCTGTATCAACAGATTCTTTTAATGAAATTAAAGGAAAAAAATGTGTGATTCCTGATAGTGAAAGAATGGCTATTGTTGAATCTATTAAGTACGTTGATAAAGTTATTCCCGAAGAATCATGGGAACAGAAGGTTCATGATATTCAAAAATATGATATTGATATTTTTGTTATGGGAGATGATTGGGAAGGTCAATTTGATGAATTGAAAGATTATTGTGAAGTTATTTATTTACCAAGGACAAATGAAATTAGTACAACAAATATAAAAAGAAAACTTGGTTTAAAGAAATAGAGAATATAGATGAGATGGAGATATTCTTATCTTATTTTGAAGTTTAGCTAAGTTCTTGAAATGTACACATTGATATGCTAATATGTTAGAGATTTAAGAAAAGAGGGATAAAATGTCAAAAAAGACTCATATTATTCAAAAAATTACAGAATGGAAAGTTATTATTGCGATTCAGGCAATAGCATCATTATTATTAATTGGGTTTCTATTTAAATTAGGAGCTCTTCCAATGAAATATTTAATGATTATTATTGCATTGATTGTTTTATTATGTGTTGGAACTTTCTTTTTAATGAAACCAAGTCAAAGTAAAGAAAAAGGCAAGATGAGAAATCTTGTAGGAAAAGTTGTGAGTATCTTATTAAGTGTATTATTGTTAGTAGGAACTTTATATGTATCACAAGGTGATTCTGTTTTAAATAAAATTACAGGTGCAAATTCTCAAACAACAAGAATTTCAGTTGTTGTTATGAAGGATAGTTCATATCAATCATTATCTGATTTAAAGAATGAAACAATTGAAGTGAATACATCTGTAGATGGCGATAAGATGAATGAAGCTATAGGGGCTTTACGAAAAGAAGAGTCATCTATTCAAACAATGAATAAAGATGATTTTGAAGAAATGGCTGATGATTTATATAACAATGCAACAAAAGCTATTTTTATCAATGAAGCATATTATGCTATTTTAGAAACAAAGCATGAGAATTTTGAAAATGAAACAAGAGTTATTTGGACTTATGAAATTAATGAGAAATTAGATGATTTATCTAAAAATGTTAATGTAACAAATGATGTATTTACAGTATATATTAGTGGAATTGATACGACTGGTAAGGTATCAACTGTATCAAGATCAGATGTTAATATGTTAGTAACAGTAAATCCAAAAACAAAACAAATTTTAATGACAAGTATACCTCGTGATTATTTTGTAACTCTAGCAAACAAAGGACAAAAAGATAAGTTAACACATGCTGGTATATTTGGGGTTGCTAATTCTGTGAAAACAGTAGAAGGATTTATGGGAATTGATGTGAACTATTATGCAAAGGTTAACTTTACATCTTTAGTAACAATGGTTGATGCACTAGGTGGAATTACTGTTGATTCTCCAGTGGCTTTTACAACAAGACATGGTAATTATAAAATTGTTAAAGGAAGCAATGAAATGGATGGTGCGAAAGCATTAGGATTTGTAAGAGAAAGATATGGTCTAAAAGGTGGCGATAATGATCGTGTTAAAAACCAACAAAGAGTATTAACTGCTATGTTGAAGAAAATGATGTCTCCAGCTATTATCACAAACTATTCAAGTATATTAAATTCTATTGCTGGATCATTTGAAACAAATATGTCTTCTTCAGAAATCACGGCATTATTACAAATGCAAATTAATGATATGGCTTCTTGGGACATACATCAAATTCAATTGACAGGTAAAGGTGCAATGAAGACTGGTGGAGCTATGATGCCAAATCGTAAGTTATATTATATGATTCCTAATGAAAGCAGTATTACAAAAGCTAAAGATTTAATCCAAAAAATGATTAATGGTGAAAAAATCACAGTAGAAGAATAATTTGGTTAAGAAGAATTCTAATTTTAGAATTCTTTTTTAATTTGTTGAAGAAAAATAGAAATAAAAAATGAATATATAAGAAGAAGGTATTATTCATGAGTTGTATAGATATTTGCTTTGTGCTATACTATGTGTGATGATAACCTCT
>JAETUM010000066.1 GCA_021768625.1 Candidatus Stoquefichus sp.
ATAAGAAGACAGGCAAATTTATCTTTAGAATGCTTAGAAAAATAAAATTCATCAATGCATATAACTTCTTGAAGTGGTTTGCGTTCAATTTGAACATATTGATCAAAAATCTCAATGACTTGAGAAACGGAAATATTCATCAATCGAGAAACAGAAGAAAAAGTCTGATTATAATCTTTAAGTAGAGAAAGAGTTTTATTGATAGTCAAAGAAGAGAAATGAGAGTGCTCAGCACAAAAAGGGTTATCTTCTACAAAAGTCTTATGACAATGAGGACAAATATATCTTCTTTGATGATAAATAACAGTTAATTCTTCTTTAATAAGAAAAGAGTGCTTGATTTTTTTATTCTTATAAGAGTGAACCTTTTTAGAAAAGGTATGACAAATGGGACAAAAGCGACCTCTAGAGACAAGAGTAAGAAAATAAAAATTTTGATTATTCCTAAAAACATAATCAAACTTTTCAATATTAATTTCTTCCAAATCAAGCGATCTCATGATAATATCTTTAATAGGCATATGCCTCCTTTCATGAAATGATTTTAGAGCCAAAACAATCATATCATGAAGGGTTTTTACATACACGAAAAGGGTACCACACAAATATTTAAAGACGACCTTGAAAAAACCACACAAATATTTAAAGGGTACCCCCAACCACACAAAAATTTAAAATGCCGAGAAATTCTCGCCTTTAATATAGTCTACGACATGTATACCATTCACGTTGCCAGTATGAGTAACTTAAATCAGCAACTTGAATAGCTTTTCCTGTTGATGGAGCATGAACCATTCTATTTTCACCTATATAAATTCCTACATGATGAACACCACTAGAAGAACCATTGCTACTAAAGAGAATAATGTCTCCAGCTTGCAAATCACTTCGAGAAACTTTCTTTCCACATGATAAAAGTGATTTGGTATATTGAACTCCGATATTAACACCACATTGATAATGAGCCCAGTTAACAAGTCCAGAACAGTCAAACTTTGTCTGATTAGGATTTTTGATTGCTGACATACTATGCGATCCACCCCAAACATACATATAACCTTGACGAGTTAATGCTTTATTAGCAATTTTTAAACCTAATTCTTCATTTGAGGATATATCATTGTCTTCATCTGATTGATTTTGATCATCGGTTGGCTTATCGTCAGGTTTATTAGTATCTGTTGGTTTAGGCTTTTTCTTTTTTGGTGTTGCTTTTTTTATATTATTAACTTTTGATTCATCAGAAGCTTTTTTTATTGCTGCTAAGTTTTTTTGTATATCTTCTATAGATTCTTGATTTTTAGATATTTCAGTTGAATTATCTGCAATTTCTTTATTTTGCTTTTGTAATAATGCAAGATATTTTTCTTGAGATGCTTTTTGTTTAGCTTGCTCTTTCTTTAATGAATCATTAAGAAGAGAAAGTGTCTTTTTTTGTTTCTCGACTTCATTAATATTATTTTTTAATTCTTCAATGATTTCTTTTTCATAACTTGTAATCTCATTGACATAAGTAACTCTTCTAAAAAAGTCAGATATACTTTCAGAACTATATAGATAAGTCATCAACATATTTGAATTAAGAGAAGTTTGCATACTATAAAGTCTATCTTCTAATAATTTCTTCTTTTTTTCTACTTCTTTATTAAGTGATTGAATACTATTATTAATATATGTTAATTCTTTTTGAGCTTCACTTATCTTTTGTGCAGATTCTTGAAGTTCTTTTTCTAAATTTTCAATTGTTTCTATAGTTTGTTTAACTTCTTTTTTTGTTTCGTTAGATTCCTTATTTAATTGTTTGTTTTTATTACTAAGATATGTATTAAACTCTTTACAAGTTTCTTGTTGTTTATTTGTTAATTTTGAGGATGAACAAAGTTTAATGTATTTATCTTCTTTTCCAGCAAAATCTTCTGCTTGTGTGATAAGTGTGGTTAAAGAACATGTTGCTATTAAACTGAATGTAATTAATCCAATAGAAATTTTCTTTTTATTCAAAAAACATTCCTCCTTATAACAGTATATCAATTCTTATTTTAATAACTTTTTTATTAGTGTCAATAGATATTTAATGATTTTATAAAACTCTTGTATGATTTTTCTAAATATTGGTATTTATTCTCATATTAAAAAGAACAATATATTCAAAAGTTCTATATGATCAATAAAAAAAGGGACGAATCCCTTATTTTCTAGCTTCAATAACTTGTTTTTGAACAAGATCAGGAGCAAACTCATATCCTAAGAATTCCATATCAAAGAATCCTTGACCTTGGGTCATTGATCTTAAATCAACAGCATAATTCATGACTTCTGCTTGAGGAGCTTCAGCTGTAATTTTGATCATACCATCTTCTAAAATATCACTTCCCATGACACGAGCACGTTTTTTATTAAAATGACTCATTATATCACCAGTGTACTGCTCATCTATATAAACATGTAATGTCACAAATGGTTCCAAGATTGCTGGTTTTGCTTTTGGAAGTGCTTCTTTAAAACACATCACAGTAGCCGTTTTAAACGCCATTTCAGATGAGTCAACACTATGATAAGAACCATCTACTAATGTTGCTTTTAGTCCTAAGACTGGATAACGAGCAAGAACTCCAGTCTTTGTTGCTTCAATTAACCCTTTTTCAACAGCAGGGAAGTAAGCTTTAGGAACAGCACCACCAAAAACTTTTTCTTCAAAAATATAAGATGTTTCATAATCATAGGATGGTTCAAAAGTGATTTCTACTTCACCATATTGTCCATGACCACCAGATTGCTTCTTATATTTATATCTATGTGTGATATTTCCTCTAATTGTTTCTCTATATGGAATAATAATATTATCTAATTTGACATCGATCTTGAATCTTGTCTTTAACTTTGCAACAACAGTATCAATATGAATATCTCCTAATCCATATAAACATTGTTGTTTTGTTTCTGGATTATTAACAAACTTTAATGTTTGATCTTCTTCTAATAATTTAGAAATAGCATTTGTAATCTTTTCCTCATTACTCTTTCCTACAGGAATAACAGCTTTACCAAAGTATGGATGAGAAAAATGAATAGGTTCATAAACAATACGATAATCTAAAGTACATAAAGTATCATTCGTTTGTGTATGAGTTAGCTTAGATAATGCTCCAATATCACCAGCACATAATTCATTAACCTCAATTAAATCTTTTCCTTTCATAATATAAAGTTTATTAATTTTTTCTACTTCTTTTTTATTAACATTATATAAAGACATACCTGTATAAATACGACCAGTACATACTTTCAATAAAGATATTCTACCTACAAATGGATCAGCAATTGTTTTAAAAACAAATAGTGATGGAGCTAATGATTCATCAAATCCAATTAAATCATCTTCATTTGTATCAATATTTTTAACAATCATTGAATTAACCATATCGCCAGCAGCACTAAAGAATGCAACCATGGAATTTAATACAATTTGAATACCAATTTGGTTTGTTCCACAAAGTACAGGAATCAAACTATGATTCATAACACCTTGCCTTAAAGCCCAAGAAATTTCCTCTCTTGTGAAAGGTTCTTCATTAATATACTTCTCTAATAATTCATCACTTGTATTAGCAACAGCTTCATCTATCATATCCTTAATAGGAGCGATTTCATCCCACATATTATCAGGGACAGGGCAAGCATGAGTTTGTTCACCTTCAAAATAACGTCCCTCCATCTTTGCGACATTAACATATCCCACCATTTTATTGTTTTCCATAATTGGAACTTGAATAGGAGCGATAGCTTTGCCATAAGTCATCTTTAATTCTTCTAACTTTTCTTTGTAGTCAGCATTTGGATAATCTAAACCACTTATATAAATTATTTTTGCTTTGTCTTGTGCTTTATGCATGGCTTGCTTTGTTCCAACATTGATTCCTCTTGTTGCAGGAACAACAATTAAAGCACTTTCTGCAACCTTTAAAGCTGCTTCTACTTCTCCAACAAAATCAAATGAACCAGGAGTATCCAAGATATTAATTTTACAGTTATTCCATTCTAATGGAATAACTGATAAACCAATAGATGATTGCTTTTGAATTTCTTCAGGAGAATAATCACTAATTGTATTTCCATCTTGAATAGTTCCAATACGACTTGAAATACCAGCTCTATAGGCCATAGCTTCTATAATGCTGGTTTTGCCACTCCCAGAGTGACCTAACACTACAACATTACCAATTTCATTTGAATGATAAGTTCTCATTTTTATCATCCTCCTTTTTTAAGATTTCTTTCTTTTATTTTAGCATAATTCTTTAATGATGAAAACGGTTACATAATAAATATAATGAAATTTATTTTGAAAGATGGTATGATATTCTTTAAGGAGGTATAGTCATGGAAGTTGGTTTAATTATTGGCATGTTTATTGCGAATGCTGTAGCTTTAGATTGTTTGTATAATCAACGAATTAAGACAACAGGAGCTTTGTTGATTGTCAATTTGTGTTTAACTGTTGCTTTTGCATATCAGTTTAAACAAATGGAAAAGATTTTTTATATATTTTTAACGCTTGTTGGTATTGTTGTTTTGTTTTTTGCGATACGTTTTTATTTAAGAAAGAAAAAGGAAAAAGCTATGGTTATTGATGCGGATCGTATGATTGAAGAAAAAGAGGAATAGGAGAATATCATGGAAAATATTAAATTTGAAATAGAAATGAAAGATGGAAAAATAATGCGAGGAGAACTTTATCCTGAAGTTGCTCCAATAACAGTTCAAAATTTTGTTGATTTAATTCAAAGGAACTTTTATGATGGATTAATTTTTCATCGCGTAATTCCTGGTTTTATGATTCAAGGTGGTGGAGTAGATGAAACAATGACTCCAAGAGAAACAGCCGCTATTAAGGGTGAATTTAAAAGTAATGGAGTAGATAATCCTTTATTGCATACAAGAGGTGTGCTTTCTATGGCACGTACAATGGTTAAGGACTCTGCTTCATCACAATTCTTTATTATGCATGAAGATGCTCCACATTTAGATGGAGACTATGCTGCATTTGGAAAAATTACGGAAGGATTGGATGTTGTTGATGAAATTGCTAATGTGTCTAGAGATTTGCGAGATTGTCCACATACACCAGTTGTTATTAAAACGATGAGGTTAATATAATGAAATTATTTATTTTAGAGAATTGTCCTCATTGTATGCGAGCAAGACATTGGATAGAAGAATTGTGTGAAGAAAATCCTCTTTATAGAGATATTCCTATTGAATTGATTGATGAAGCTAAAGAAGTTGAATTGGCTGATTCTTATGACTATTATTATGTTCCATGTTTTTATGATGGGAATATAAAATTACATGAAGGTAGTGCTAGTAAAGAGATTATAAAAAATATTTTTAATGATTATTTAAGGAGAAACGGGAAATGAATATTTTAGTTACAGGTGGTGCAGGATATATTGGTAGTCATATATGTGTAGAATTAATAGAAGCTGGTCATGATGTTGTTGTGATTGATGACTTTTCTAATTCAAGACCAGAAGTTTTAGATAGTATTGAAAAGATTACTGGGACAAGAGTAAAGTTTTATGAATTTAATATTTTAGATGAAGATAAAACAGAAAATGTATTTCAAGAAAATAAGTTAGATGCTATTATTCATTGTGCAGCATTTAAAGCTGTTGGAGAATCAGTTGTTAAACCTATTGAATATTATGAAAACAATTTAATGACAACATTAATTATAGCAAAAATGATGAAGAAGTATGAAGTGAATAGTATTGTTTTTAGTTCAAGTGCAACTGTTTATGGTGATCCAAAAGTTGTTCCTTTGACAGAAGATTGTCCATTAGGAGAAACAACAAATCCATATGGAACAAGTAAAGCAATGATGGAAAGAATATTAATAGATGTACAACATGCTTGCCCTCATATGTCTGTAACATTATTACGTTACTTTAATCCAATTGGAGCACATGAATCTGGATTGATAGGAGAAAATCCTAAAGGTATTCCAAATAACTTGATGCCTTATATTATGAAAGTCGCAACAGGAGAATTACCATATTTAGGGGTCTTTGGAGACGATTATGATACGCCAGATGGTACAGGAGTCAGAGATTATATTCATGTTGTTGACTTGGCAAAAGGACATGTTTTGGCTATTGAAAAGTACCAAGGAGCAGGCGTTCATATTTGTAATCTAGGAACAGGTAGAGGATATAGTGTTTTAGAAATCGTTCATGCGTTTGAAAAAGTCAATAATGTTGAAGTAAAGTATCAGATTAAAGAAAGAAGAGCTGGAGATATAGCGACATGTTATGCGGATCCAACAAGAGCAAAGGAACAGTTGGGATGGGTCGCAGAAAAGACACTAGAAGATATGTGTCGTGATACTTGGAACTTCGCTAAGAAATATAAATAATATTTTAGACTATATCATTTTCATTGAATTGATATAGTCTTTTTTTATATGATATATATAAGAAGGTGATTTTATGATTGTGAGAAGACATTATGTGTTTTATGGAAGGGTACAAGGTGTTGGATTTCGTTTTACAGCTTATCAAAAGGCTATTCAATATCAATTAACAGGTTGGATAAGAAATACATATGATGGACATGTAGAAGCTATTTTTCAAGGAGAAGAGGAATATATTAAAGACTTGGTTCGTTATTTACATAGTGATAGTTATATCTATATTGATCATATGGATATAAAAAATATGGATATTTTAAATAATGAAAAGTCATTTGAAATTAAATATTAAAGTATGAATATTAAGAAGAATATTCTTTTCATTTGACGAATAATGAGATATAATATAGATGCTGTTAGAATAGAAATTGTATTAAAATCAAAAGGTATTGGAACCCAATATTTTTTGATTTTCTTTGTGAAGAAAAATAATAACAAGTGATAATGCATATCGCTTTTATTTTGGTATAAAGCTATGTTAAACTTAAGTCACTTAGCGAAATGACACAATAAAAATGTGTGAAAAAAATATATAAGTTGTTATTGTTTCTATAATTAAGGGAGGAGAAGAGAGAATGAAAATTATTAAGAGAAATGGTAAAGAAGTTCAATTTGATGAGTTAAAAATTACAGCAGCAATTGAGAAAGCAAATAATGAAGTTGTTGAAACAGAACGTTTAACAAGTGAAGAAATTGATAATATGACAAACAATGTTAAATATCAATGTGAAAAGATGAAACGTGCTTTAAGTGTAGAAGAAATTCAAAATTTAGTAGAAGATGAAATTATGAAGCTTAATGCTTTTTCAGTAGCTAGAAAATATATTACATATCGTTATAAAAGAGCATTAGTTCGTAAGGCAAATACAACAGATGAACAAATTTTAAGTTTGATTGAATGTGATAATGAAGAAGTTAAACAAGAAAATTCAAACAAAAATCCAACTGTAAATAGTGTGCAAAGAGACTATATGGCTGGGGAAGTTAGTAAAGATATTACAAAGAGATTATTATTACCTGATGATATTGTGAAAGCACATGAAGAGGGGATTATCCATTTTCATGACTCTGATTATTTTGCTCAACACATGCATAACTGTTGTTTAGTTAACTTAGAGGATATGTTGCAAAACGGAACAGTTATCAGTGAAACAATGATAGAAAGACCAAAGAGTTTTTCTACTGCTTGTAATATAGCCACACAAATTATTGCACAAGTTGCAAGCTCTCAGTATGGTGGACAAAGTATCAGTTTATCTCATCTTGCTCCTTTTGTAGATGTAAGTAGACAAAAATTTAGAAAAGAAGTTCGTGAAGAATTTGAACAAGAAAATATAACTGTAACTGAAGAACAAATTAATGAATTGGCTGAACTACGTGTTAAAAATGAGATTAAGCGTGGTGTTCAAATGATTCAATACCAAGTGATTACATTGATGACTACAAATGGACAAGCTCCTTTTGTGACTGTATTTATGTATTTGAATGAAGTTGAAGAAGGTCAAACAAAAGATGATTTAGCAATGATTATTGAAGAAACATTGAATCAAAGAATCTTGGGTGTTAAAAATGAACAAGGTGTTTATGTTACACCAGCTTTCCCTAAGCTTATTTATGTTTTAGAGGAAGATAATATTCATGAAGATAGTCAATATTGGTATTTAACTGAGTTAGCAGCAAGATGTACAGCTAAACGAATGGTTCCAGATTATATTTCTGAAAAGATTATGTTAAAGTTAAAAGTAGATAAAAATGGGGACGGAAATTGTTATCCATGTATGGGATGCCGTAGTTTCTTAACTCCTTATGTGGATCCTGATTCAAATAAACCAAAATATTATGGACGTTTTAATCAAGGCGTTGTAACAATTAACTTAGTAGATGTTGCATGCTCTTCTAAAAGAGATATGAATGAATTTTGGCGTATCATGGATGAAAGATTAGATTTATGTTATCGTGCTTTAATGTGTCGTCATGAACGTTTAAAAGGAACTCCTAGTGATGTTGCTCCTATTTTATGGCAATATGGAGCTCTTGCAAGACTTAAAAAGGGAGAAACATTGGATAAATTACTATTTAATGGATATTCGACTATTTCATTAGGATATGCAGGACTTTGTGAATGTGTGAAATATATGACAGGAAAATCACACACTGATCCAGATGCAACACCATTTGCTTTAGAAGTTATGCAATATCTTAATGATAAATGTAATGAATGGAAAGAAAAAGAACACATTGATTTTAGTATTTACGGAACACCAATTGAGTCAACAACATATAAATTCTCAAAATGTTTACAAAAACGTTTTGGAAAAATTCCAGGAGTAACAGATAAAAACTATATTACAAATAGTTATCATGTGAATGTAACAGAAGAAATAGATGCGTTTGAAAAATTAACATTTGAAGCTCAATTCCAAAGATTATCACCAGGTGGAGCAATCAGTTATGTAGAAGTTCCAAATATGCAAGATAATATTGATGCTGTTTTAACTGTTATGAAACATATTTATGAACATATTATGTATGCAGAATTAAATACAAAGAGTGATTATTGTATGGAATGCGGTTATGATGGAGAAATTCAAATTAAAGAAGATGAAGACGGAAAATTAATTTGGGTATGTCCAAATTGTGGAAATAAGAATCAAGATAAAATGAGTGTGGCTAGACGTACTTGTGGATATATTGGTACACAATTCTGGAATCAAGGAAGAACGCAAGAAATCAAGGAACGTGTTCTACATTTATAAAAACAAATAGAGAAGAAACGATAAGGCTCTTCTCTTTTTTATCAGAAATAAAGGAGGACTTTTATGAATTACGGAGAAATTAAAAAATCAGATATAGCAAATGGATTGGGTGTGAGAGTTTCTTTATTTGTTTCTGGTTGTACACATCATTGTAAAAATTGCTTTAATGAAGTTACATGGGATTTTGACTATGGAAAGCCATTTGATGAAAATGCTCAACAAATCGTTATTGATGCTATGGCAGCAGAATATATTGCTGGACTTACACTTATCGGTGGGGAACCAATGGAACCTTCTAATCAAAGAGCCTTATTACCTTTTGTAAAACAAATAAAAAAACTTTATCCTCATAAAAATATATGGTGTTATACTGGATATTTATTTGATAAAGAATTATTACAAGAGAGTCGAGCAAGATGTGAAGTGACTGACGAACTGTTATCTTATATAGATATTATCGTAGATGGACGTTTTGTAGAAGAACTTAAAGATATTACATTAAGATTTAGAGGAAGTTCTAATCAAAGAATTATTGAAGTACAGCCTTCTTTAAAGAAAAAAACAGTTATTTTATCAGCATTAAATGAGCCAAGAAACAAGTCATAAGAATGGTATATTGATTATACTATTCTTTTTAAAAACTCAAATTTTGTATGAAAAATAAAAATTATAATTACTAAAAATAAAAAAATCCTAAAAATAGCTAGAAATTTATAGGTAAATTATATATAATGTATTAGGCAGTGAAAGGAGGAACTTCCTAAGTGAAAGAAGGTATTAGAAAAGAATATAAAAAAGTTTATGATGCTTCTACTAAAAGAATAGACTTAGTAGATGTGCCTGAATTTAATTTTATTATGATTGATGGAATAGGAAATCCTACTGTAGAAGAATTTAAACTTAAGTCTGAAGCATTACATATATTATCAAAAGCAATTAAAGATTATTTTAAAGAAAAAATGGATTTGTTGTATTTAATATCACCATTGGAAGGTTTATGGGATACATACGATAATAGTCAATTTGATGTTACAAGAAAACAAATGATAAAGTTTACATTAATGATTGCCCAACCTAAAATCTTGGATGAGGAAACATTTGAAACTATAAAAGAACATATTGCAGAGAAAAAGGATAATCCTTATTTGGTAGATGCTTATATAAGAAAAATGAAAGAAGGAAAATGTGTACAAATGTTACACAAGGGGGCATATAATACAGAAATCAATACAACAAAACAGATTATGGAATATATTACTATTCAAGGAATGAAACTTGTTGGATTGCATCATGAAATTTATTTGAATGATCCAGAAAAAGTTGTTAAAGAAAAATTAAAAACAATTGTAAGATATGCGATTGAAGAAGAAGGGGTATAACCCCCTTTTTTTAAGGAGGACGAATAAATATGCTATGTGTGTCGTGGAATGTTAATGGATTAAGAGCATGTGTTAAAAAAGGATTTGAAGACTTTTTTAAAGAAGTAAATGCTGATTTTTTTGCTATTCAGGAAACAAAGTTACAAAAAGGACAAATTGATTTAAATTTTGATGGTTATTATTCATATTATAATGATGCTATAAAAAAGGGATATAGTGGAGTTGCTATTTATACAAAGAAAAAACCTTTATCAGTTTTTTATGGGATGGGTAAAGAAGAACATGATCAAGAAGGACGAATGATTACATTAGAGTATGAAAATTTTTATTTTATAGGAGTCTATACTCCTAATTCAAAAAGAGGTTTGGAAAGATTAGATTATCGTCAACAATGGGAGGATGATTTTAGAGACTACGTGCAACAATTAAAATCAAAGAAATCAGTTATTATTTGTGGTGATTTGAATGTTGCACATCAAGAAATTGATTTGAAAAATGATAAAACAAATCATGGAAACTCTGGCTTTACTGATGAAGAAAGAGAGAAAATGACACAACTTTTAAAGCAAGGATTTATTGATACATACAGATATCTTTATCCTGAGAAAGAAACATATTCTTGGTGGTCATATATGTTTAAAGCACGAGAAAAGAATATGGGCTGGCGTATTGATTACTTTTTAACTTCAGAAGATTTAAAGGAAAAAATAAAAGATGCTTATATTTATACAGATGTACAAGGATCAGATCATTGCCCTATTGGTTTGTTATTGGAGGAAGAAATATGAAATGTATAATTTTATCAGATATTCATGGATCATATGATGACTTAAAAAAAGTTATTGATGTTTTTGAAACAGAAAAAATGGATAAAATCATTCTTTTAGGAGATTTATTATATCACGGACCTAGAAATCCATTGCCAATAAGTTACAATCCACAGAAGGTTGCACAGTTGCTTAATCAATATAAAGATAAAATCATAGCTGTAAGAGGAAATTGTGATGCAGAAGTTGATCAGATGGTTTTAGATTTTCCAATGCGGGCAGACTATCTTGAAATATTTTTAGATGGGCATCGTTTCTTTATAACTCATGGACATTTGTATAATGAAGAGTTACTTCCATTGATTAATGAGGGTGATGTTTTCATGTATGGACATTTTCATAAACCGATAGCAAAGAAAACAAATGGAATATACATATTTAATCCATCTTCTATCTCTTTGCCAAAAGAAGGAGTAAAAAGTTTTGGGATTTATGAAAATCATGAATTAAAAATTGTTTCATTAGAAAAAAAGCTTATAAAAAAAATAAATTTATAATTTTCTCAAAAAAATGAAAAAAAACCGTGAAATCAAATGAAAAGTATGGTATTTTTAATATGGTGGGGTGAGGAAGATGGCAAAGTATAAAGATATAGCTAATGATATTCGTCAAAAGATAGTTAATCAAGAATATACTTTTGGTCAAAAACTTCCTTATGAATATGTATTATGTATGAGCTATCATTGTAATAAAGAAACAATGAAAAAGGCTTTAGACATTTTAGTGAAAGAGGGACTCATCATTAGACGACGAGGAGCAGGAACATTTGTTAAGGATTATGATCCGTCAAATGAAAATAAAACCTATTATTCAGGGAGAGGGTTAACTGCAAGATATGCAGGAAAAAAAGAAGTGACAAGTCAGGTCATTGAATTTGAGGTTATTCCTGCTGATGAGCATTTATCAAAAAAGCTCCAAATAGAAATTGGAGATTTTGTTTATCATATTATTAGAGTACGCTTTTTGGATAAAATACCACATCTTATAGATATTAGTTATATGCCAATTAGTGTTATTCCTAACTTGAAGTTAGAACATTTAAAAGGTTCTATATATGAGTATATAGAAAAAGTGTTAAAATTAAAAATACAAAGTTGCCATTTAACAATTAGTGCAGCATTATCGACACCATTAGAGCAAGAATATTTAGGATTAAAAGAATGTGAGCCATATATTCAGGAAGAACAGATATCTTATTTAGGAAATGGTGCAATATTTGAATATACTTTAGCGAGACATCACTATAATAATTTTGAACTTCAAACAATTATATTGAAAGAATAAAACCATGGGAATCATGGTTTTTTTAATTTAGAGAAAATAAAAGAGGTTTTTTACTAAAAAAAATATCTATAATGGCATTTTTTTTGAAAAGTACCATACTTTTAAATTAAAAGCATTGACTTTTTTATAAATAAATCTTATACTAGTATTGTCAAAAATATTTTAAGGGAGGAAAAAATATGGACGCTTTTGCTGATAAGCTAGGACGCGTTGGTGCTTGGTGTGGTCAAAACAAATACTTAAGTGCTATTAAAAATGCGTTCCAAAACTTTATGCCTGCTACTATCGCAGGTGCAGTTGCCGTACTTTGGACTTGCGTTATCGTTAACAAAGATTCAGGGTTAGGTATTTTCTTTGAACCAATTATGGCTATTGAACCATTCAATGCTGTATTCAATGCAATTAATACAGCTACAATTGGATGTATGGCAATTGGTATTTGTATGTTAGTTGCTCAAGAAATCGCTGAAGCT
>JAETUM010000067.1 GCA_021768625.1 Candidatus Stoquefichus sp.
ATTTCTATCTAATACATTATTCATTTCATCACCCCATTATATATATTTTAGATAGTTTTATAGTTGATATATGGTGATGAAACCTTTTCTATATTATAGCACAAAGCAAATATTTACGCAATGCTTTTAGCAATACATCAATATAAAATAAAAGATTTAATAAGCAACTTATTAAATCCTATAAATATTTATACAGTAAATTCTTTTATCTCTTTCTTTATTAAATACATTGTAATTACAAACGAAATCACATCTGATAATGGAACCGCAATAAAGGTACCATATAAACCAAAAATATTTGATAATATAAGAATAAATGGTATCAACAATATGCATTGTCTTAATAAATTCAAAAAACTAGATTTTTTAACTCTTCCAACTGCTTGAAAGAAATTAGCACACATCATTTGGCATCCAACAAGTGGCAAACATAAGAACCATATTCTTAATACAACTTTTCCAAGTTTTATAATTTCCTGTTCATTATTAAACATTGAAATAATGGCTTGTGGAAACAGTTCAATAACACTAAATCCAATAAAAGCAATAATTGTAGAACCTATAATAGTATACTTTAATGTCTCTTTAACTCTATCATAACGTTTTGCACCAAAATTATAACTCATAATAGGTTGTTGTCCTTGAGTCATTCCTGTTAATGGCATTAGCATAAGTGTTTGTATACTTGTCACAATTCCTACTGTAGAAATAGCAGTATCACCACCATATTTTCCAAGTGTTCCATTAATAACAATATTTAACAAACTTGTAGACATTTGCATTAAGAATGCTGGTACACCTGTTTCAATAATAACAAGAGCATAATCTTTTTTTAATTTCATATGACTAAATCGACATTGAATAAGACTTCTCTTTCCAAATAGAAACGATAATTGCCAAACCATACTTAAAAATTGTCCCCCAATAGTTGCTAGAGCTGCACCTTCCATTCCCATATGACATTGTACAATAAGTATATAATCAAAGAGAATGTTAAATCCTGCTCCTAACATTTGTGAAACCATGGCATTTCTAGCATTCCCTTGTGCTCTTGAAAAGTTATTTCCACACATAGCCACACATTGAAATACTCCACCATATAATATAATACTTAAATAACTTCTTGCATAAGGAAGAATTTGTTCACTAGCTCCTAAGATTTTCAAAATAGGTTCCATAAAAATATTTCCAAACACCATAAAAAATAAACCAAATAAAATAGTAATCATTAAAGCATTTCCCTGGAAATATTTTGCCTTTTCATTTTCCTTTGCTCCTAATGCAATAGAAAAACGAGTTGACCCTCCAACACCTGCCATCAAACTTAAAGCCATTAAAACCAAAGTCACAGGATAACTAATTGTAATACCAGCAAGCCCCATAGAGCCTAAATGTGGTGCATTGCCTATAAACATTCTATCTACAATATTATAGATAGCATTAACAAGCATTCCTATCATTGCTGGAACTGATAGTTCAAATAACAAAGGTAATACTTTACCTTTCTCCATTTTTTCCTTATCCATTTCACATCACCCTTTACTACTAATATGAAAAAGTGCCACATAACTGGAATTACGCAATTATGCAACACGTTTAAAAAATTATAACAGTTTTCTTTCTTATTTTCAAAACAAAAATTTATCCTTCTATTATTTTTACATAAAATGTTCTATTTCTAGGTCCATCAAATTCACATAAATAAACACTTTGCCAAACTCCCAATATTATTTTTCCACATGAGACTATAAGAGTTTGACTTGGCCCAAATATTGTTGACTTTATATGTGCATGTGAATTTCCTTCAAAATGTTGGTAATCTGAATGATATGTAGGAAATGCACGTTCAAATCCTTGAATCATATCTCTTACTACGTCTGGATCAGCATTTTCATTAATAGTAATTCCTGCTGTTGTATGAGGTGTATAAACAACAATTATTCCCTCTTTTATTTTTGAATTTTTTAAATCTTCTTGAAGATACTGGGTAATATCAACCATTTCCATACGTTTAGAAAATTGATATTGATGACTATATATCATAAAGTTTCTCCTTTCACTTTTGGTAAGTATTGAACAGCAATTCTATTTTCTGGTTTTACATCACAACAATATATAACAATAAGAAAAATCCATTCTAATGGTTTCATTATAAAGTAAATCAAATCTGCAATCCATGGGGAATGAATTGCTTTTGCAAT
The DNA here is from genome assembly GCA_021768625.1 of Candidatus Stoquefichus sp. GTDB lineage: Bacteria > Bacillota_I > Bacilli_A > Erysipelotrichales > Coprobacillaceae > MGBC163490. The sequence goes on from JAETUM010000067.1 coordinate 2,202, forward strand.
TGGAAATCCATATGTATCATAAAAATGTCTAATATGTTTATGAATTCGAGGGACTCTTTCTTCTAATATTTGTTCAAATGCATTAGCAATACACAATTGCCTATTTACAATAACTTCGTGATTATGCCTTACTCCTAATCTTAAAGGCTTGACAACTTTTTCATGTCCACCAGCAGCAACAGTACAAAGATAATGTTGATCACAATATATATTTTGTGGACTTACCCTTTGAGATAAATTCCAATTTCCTGTTTCTAAATAAGACTTAATAAAATAATCTGGTTGTTGATTAAACAAAAGAAGTATACACATGATGATTCCAAGTAATGGCCACATCAAAACAAATCCAGCTATTGGCCAACAAGAAGCATTCATCAATTTCTGATTGCATTTATTAAGAAATTGATTTTTAAATCCTTTTTTCTCTTGCTCCTCTATTTCTTTCCATTCTAATATTTTATAACGCAATACTTTTATAGCAATAATAATACAATTCAATGGAAACAAACATAAAATCATATATCCTATACCTGCAATCTGCATAATCCATAATATACATTCCATAACTCCCAAATACATTGCAGAAATACATAGTACAGTCATTAATGGTGGCATTTTTCTTAACTTTATATATGCTAATAAAAAGTATCCAATTAATCCAACAATAATTAAACAAATCACTGTTGGATAAGCCTTTGTCCAAATTGGTGTATGGACCTGCTTATTATATAAAACCACATTCCAATCAGCATAAAACTCTATATCATAAAAAACCAATACCAATAAACTATAAATACTTCCCAAAATAAACGTTATTAAATCAAAGAAGCGGCTTGTTTGAAAATGTTTTATTCTTAATAAATAATAAGTATTAATAATTGTTAATAAAATAGGATAAATGAAAAAGCTTCCTATAATAAAAGACCATAACAAAAAACCATCTAGTTCTATTGATTCCTGTGTAAAAACAGAAAAAATTATACCACAACATGCTAATATGATACCTATTCCTTCACTTACTACAATTGATAAAAAAATAGGATGCTTTTTTAACCAATCCATATTACACACTCCTTTTCCACATTATAACAAAACCCTTATGTTCTGAACATATTTTCAAGTTATATAATTATTTTTTTAAATATTATTTAATAATGAAAATAAGTATGTTTAAATCTTACATACTTATTTATCTACATTATCTTCTAAATCTTTTATATACCACTTATCACAAGCATAATGTGGTCCATCAATGATAGGTTTATCTAATAATTGAAATCCATTCTTTATATAAAATTTATTTGCAGCAACCATATTATCAAATGTTTCTAAATAACACTTCTTATAATACTTTTTTGCAAAACTCAAAGATTTATCTAAAAGTTGCTGTGCTATTCCTGTTCCTCTTCCTTCTTTTAAACAATACATTTTTTGTAGTTCGCAAATTTCATCCATACCTTCTACTGGACCAATTCCACACCCACCTACAATATGATGACTATTTTCCACAACTAAGTATTGCATATTTTCTGGCTCATAAAATTGATAAAACTTATCTAAGTTTGAATCTTCCCAAGCACAACCAGGCTTATTTGCATTAAATTCTATAAGACATGTGCGAATCAGTTGTTCTACTTCTTGATTGTCCTTTTCCTCTATGAATCTAATCAACATGAGGAATAACCTTTTTTAACCTTTTTTCAAAATCTCTACGAGAGAACATAACAATTGCTCCACATCCTAAACACTTTATTTTAATATCTGCTCCCATTCTTATTATTTTCCATTGGGTTGACTTCTTACAAGGATGTTGCTTTTTCATCTCAACAATATCATTTAAATTATATTCCATAATTATCCCTCTCTTTGTTTATAAGCTTGTAATGTATTTTCTAATAACATAGCAATTGTCATTGGCCCTACACCACCTGGAACTGGTGTTATATATGATACAATATCCTTAACATCATTATAATCAACATCACCACATAACTTATTATTACTATCTCTATTAATACCCACATCTAAAACAACAGCTCCATCTTTAATATATTCCCTATTAAAGAATTTTGCTTTTCCTATTGCAGCAATTAAAACATCAGCACGTTGGCATACTTTTTTCAAATCCTTTGTACGTGAGTGAGCAATAGTAACAGTTGCATTTTTCTGTAAGCATAACAAAGATACAGGTTTTCCTACAATATTACTTCTTCCAACAACAACAACTTCTTTTCCTGTTAAATCATAATTAATTTCATCTAATAAAACCATCATGCCTTTAGGAGTACATGGAACTAATCCATCTTGTCCTAACATCAATTTTGCAACATTTGTTGGATGGAATCCATCAACATCTTTACGAGGATCAATTAAATCCAATATTTTATCTTCATTGATATGTTGAGGTAATGGTAATTGAACCAAGATACCATCAACAGTATCATCATGATTTAATCTATCGATTTCGGCTATTAATTCATCTTCGCTTATATTTTCATCTTTTAAAACAATATCTGAAAGCATACCAACATATGCACAACCTCTTTCTTTATTACGCACGTATGTTTGACTTGCTTGGTTATTCCCAACCAATATAACAGTTAATTTAGGTATCCTTCCTCCATCTTGTTTTATTTTATCTACTTTCAATTTTAATTCATCTTTTCTCTTAGCTGAAATACTTTTTCCGTCTATAATCATAGATTCCACTCTCCCTTATAATTGTATTCATTATAATAAAATTTAAACAACTTGTAAACAAAAGAGATGATTGAATTTATGAACACTTTTATATTTCTAACATATCTTATACAAGGATGTGAAATAATGCAATTATCATATAAAAATACTGCTTACCATGTTTCAATAATAACAATGTTTATGAATCTTATATTATCTCTTTTTAAACTTATAGCTGGTCTCTATGGTTATTCTCACGCTATGATAAGTGATGCTGTTCATTCAATGAGTGATTGTGCAAGCACAATCATTGTTATGATTGGTATTCATTTTTCTAGTATGGATGCAGATAAAGAACACCCCTATGGACATGAAAGAATGGAATGTATTGCCTCTATGCTACTTGCTGTATTATTGGTTTTTACTGGTTTACAAATTGGTTATCAAAGTCTTGTATCACTTATATCTCCTCACACAATTATGATGCCCTCATTTTTAGCACTTTTTGCTGCCCTCATTTCTATTATTGTCAAAGAAGGAATGTATATCTATACTTGTTATTATGCTAAAAAAATACATTCTTCTTCTCTTTTAGCTGATGCATATCATCACCAAAGTGACGCCCTTTCTTCAATTGGAAGTTTAATAGGAATTGCAGGAGCAATGCTTGGTATAAAGATTTTAGATCCCTTAGCTGGTTTATGTATTTGTGTCTTTATTTTAAAACCTGGGATATCTATTTTTTATGATGCATCTATAAAAATGGTTGATCATAGTTGTTCATTAGAATTAAAACAAGAAATGTGTTATTGTATTTACAATATTCATGATGTTTTATCTATAGATAATATAAAAACAAGATTATTTAATGAGAAAATATATATTGATTTAGAAATAGGTGTCAATGCTGAACTCTCTTTAAGAGAAGCACATGATATTGCTCACAATGTCCACGATTTACTAGAGGCCACTTTTCCACAAATAAAGCATTGTATGATTCATGTTAATCCAAAAGATAAAAAAGGTTAACTCTACTGAGTAACCTTCTTCTTATCATTTGTACTAGGTTTCTTTTGATTGTTTGTATTTTGTGGATTAGACTGTGTTTGATCATGAGTTGTTGATTTATCAGAAGGCTGAGTGTTTTCTTCTTTCTTTTTCGTTCCTCTTAAAACAACCTTATCTCTACTCTTATATACACTATATGCTTCTTTTTGAGAAGAAATTAACTTTCCATTAGCATCATAAACATGACGATATGTTTGAGCCTTTGCTCCAGTATATCCAGAAGTTAAAACCTTTTCTTTTCCTTCTTCTAATGTAGGATCGTCTTTATAAATTGTTTTATATCCAGTAGATGATAATCTTTCTCCTGTAATCTTGACAGTAATATGATCAACATTTGTTCCATAAACTTTACAATTCAAACGACTATTACTATAAGTCACCTCTAGTTTAATAGGATAATCTTGATTATTTTTAAATTTAAAATCTGGTCCTCCCCAAGAAACTGTTGCATCTCTTCCAATAGGTACATAACTTGATACATATGAATGATTTGTACGCTCTGTAATTTCTAAGTTAGATAATAAAACTGCATTATAGATTGTTGAAGATGATTGACAAATTCCTCCACCAATAGCATCAACGGTTTCTCCATTAACATAAGCACCAGCTGCTCCAAAGCCACCAGCAACTGTACGTTCTCCTACAGTTTCATTATAAGAAAATTCTTCTCCAGGAAGCAATATAACATTATTACATTTCACTCCTGCTAAACGGACATTATTTCTTCTAACTGCTGTTCCACTAACAGTTGTTGTATAGCTTCCTAAAACGTCTTTAAATAAATTCTTTTCTAACATCTCTTTACTAATTTTAGGTTGAATAATAGTTGCATTAATTGTAAACGACTCTCCTTGAGAAGCATTATTAAATTCTTTAATAGATTCACCTAAATCATAGTTAACCCCTACTTGAGAATCAACAATTTTATAATCATTATTTTTATCCAATGTTGCATTCTTAGCTGCTTTAGAAAGTTTTTCATGTAATTCTTTCATTTCATTTTCATCATTTTTACTTTCTACTAAAGAACATTCAATATGTTCTTTAAAATCATAACTTTCTAATGCTTTATGTATCTTTTCAATAATGTCATCTTGACTCGTTTTTTCTCCATCATGTCCTTTTGTAAAAGTAATTTCATTTTCACCAATTTTATATTGTGTTTTTTCCTTTGTATCGTATTGTAAAATCTGACTCTTTTGAATTGTTTCCAATAACTTCTTTTCATCCTTTATAATCACTGGAATAGAAAAATCACTACCAAATAAATAATTATATCCTCTCGTCAAAAAAGAACTACTTATTTCTTTTGATATATCTTCCACTGTAGATTGAGCATCAAATGAGACATTATCCTTAACATTAATTTGATACTCTTTATCTTTGACTATTAATTTCAAATTCAAATAAGGAGTATCATCTTGAAACTGTTGATTTAAAGCTTTTACAGCTTCATCTTTTGTCATGTTTCCTACTTCTATTCCATTAATTGTTGTATTCTTCAAAAAATATTCTGATTGAGTAAACAAGCATAATAGAAGATAAACAATACATATACCTCCTATAATACTTATCAATATAATATTCTTTTTATTTTTCATAAATTTTTGCATATTTCTTCCCCTCAAATCCACACCTTTTTCTACTTCACATCATATAACAGAAACAAAATCATGACAAGTCCTTTAATAAAAATATAAACTTTTTCATCAAAAAACAAATATACATTTAATAAAAATTATCAATTATAATAAATAAAAGTATATGATTGTCAATCAACCATATACCTCTTATTTCCTTGAAATAATATGCCTAGCAATAATAATTCCATTAGCTCCTGCTTGAGCTAATCCTCTCGTAAGTCCAGCTCCATCTCCACCTACATAAAGTCCATCTATCTCACTCTCGAATCCCTCTCTTACTTTAGGCCGTGCAGAATAAAACTTTGCTTCTACACCATACAAAAGAGTATGTTCATTAGCGATTCCAGGGGTCACATGATCTAATGCTTCTATCATCTCAATAATAGACTTCATTGTATTGTATGGAAGAACCAATCCCAAATCGCCAGGAACTGCTTCTGGTAAGGTTGGTGTTGTATACCCTTCTTTCAGTCGTTTACTTGTCGTACGCCTACCTCTTTTTATATCTCCATATCTTTGAACAATAATGCTTCCGTGAGATAACATATTAGCAAGTCTTGCCACTTCATGAGCAAATTCATTAGGTTCATTAAAAGGTTCACTAAAAGTATGAGATACAAGTAATGCAAAATTTGTATTAGAACTTCCCAATTTTGGATCATGATAAGCATGTCCATTAGCCAACATTGTTCCAGAATGATTTTCTACAACAACATGTCCACTAGGATTAGAACAAAATGTTCTTACTTTTGTTCCAACTGATGTATTATATATAAACTTACCTTCATATAAATGTGTATTAATTTCATCCATAACTATATTACTTGTTTCTACACGCACGCCTATATCTACTTGATTATTATACAAATCTAGTCCCTGCTTCTTAAAGACTTTAGATAACCAACTTGACCCATCTCTTCCAGGTGCTAAAACAACATACTGAGATAATATTTCCTTACCATTTTCTAAAACAATTCCCTTAACATGATTATTTTCTACAAGAATATCATGAACTGTTGTTTTAAAAATAATATCAATATGTTCTTTTAATTCATTTGACATTTCAGTCATAATACGCAAGTTTTCTTCTGTACCTAAATGTCTCACTTTAGCACGTAATAATTTTAAACCTACAGCATATCCCCTTTTTTCGATTTCTTTGATTTTGTCTGTTGTAGGATCAGTAATATCATGTGTTGCTCCATGCTTTAAATACAATTCATCAACATAACGAATAATATCTTCAACTTCCTGATTATCCAAATAATCTGTTAACCATCCACCAAACTCGCTTGTAATATTAAACTTTCCATCTGAGTAAGCTCCTGCACCACCAAATCCCGAAGTAATAGAACAAGCTGGTAAACATCCTGGTTCATTTTCTTTAATAACTGGACAACTTTTAATTTTTTTATCCTTTATTGGACAATGCCTATACATAACATCATTTCCCTTATCAATAAGCAAAACCTTTTGATTTGGATCTTTTAAATACAATTCATAACAAGTCATAATTCCTGCTGGTCCTGCACCAACAACAATAACATCATAATTTTGTTGCATAAAAAAAGCACCTCATTTCTGGGGCATAAAAATGTATCCTCAAATATTATAACCAAAAACAAGAATTAATGTCAATTATATTCCAGGATACTGTTCTCTTAAGTTTTTTCATATATATTATAGCATATATTGATATTTGAAGAATAATAATGATAAAATATTTGATATAAAATTTAAACAAGAGGGGCATAGTCATGTATTATTCAACTACATATTCTTCACCAATAGGTTTACTTACACTTGCATCTGATGAGAATCATCTTATTGGATTATGGTTAGATGGACAAAAATATTTTGGAAATCAAATCTTAGAAAAAGCAATTACCAAAGATGATCTAGATATATTTCATCATACTAAAAAATGGCTTGATATGTATTTTCATAAAGAAAAACCATCTATCAAAGAACTCCCATTATCTCCAATAGGAAGTGAGTTTCGTCAAATTGTTTGGGATATTTTATGTGAAATTCCTTATGGTGAGGTTACCACTTATGGAGAAATTGCTAAAAAGGTAGCTATAAAAACAAACAGAAAAAGTATGTCTAGTCAAGCTATCGGGAATGCTGTAGGTCATAATCCTATTTCAATTATTATTCCTTGTCATCGAGTAGTAGGTGCAAATGGAAGTTTAACTGGATATGCTGGAGGTATTGATAAAAAGATGATATTACTTCAACATGAAGATGTTGATACAACTCATTTCTTTATTCCATGAAAAAGTGTTATATCATAATTTGATATAACACTTTTAAATAATTATATGAGAAATAATGCCACAATGAATGGAATAGTTAAAACTGAAAATAATGTTGTCATAAAAATATTCTTAGCTGCTAATGAAACATCTCCACCATATTCATTTGCAAACAATACAGCACTATTCCCTACTGGCATAGATATCATAATTAATGTAACTCCTAATATTAATGAATCATTAATAAATAACTTTAATAATGGATAAATAACTATAGGAACAATAATTTGTTTTATCAATGTATAAGGATATATACGAAATTCTGTAAAAACTTCTTTCAATGGTATTGTCGCAAGGGTTGACCCTATAATCATCATAGCAATAGGTGTTGTGATATCTCCTATCATATTAATTGTCGAAACAATAACAGTTGGAAATTGTAATCTTGTAAAATAAACAACTAATGCTATTAAAGATGCTATAACTCCTGGAGATAATATACTTTTTATATTAATTTCTATTTTTTGACTTGTACCAAAACTCATTATTTTCTTTCCTATCGTAAAAACAAATAAATTAAATATCATATTAAAGATAGCTGTATAAAACACTGCATCATTTCCAAAGATTGCTTTCATAACAGGGAATCCCATAAAACCAATATTAGAAAACACGGTCATAAAAATATACAATCCCTGTTGTGACTTTGGAACTCTCATCACCTTAACAATAATAAATCCTATGATTGGCAATATAACATAAGTAAGCAATCCTATTAAAAATACAAAAAGAATATCATTTAATTCTTGTGTGACTTTTGTATTCAACACTGAACCAATAATCATAGCAGGTGTTGTAACTGATAAAACTAATGTTGTTAATCTCTTATTCATTATTTCATCCAAAATATTAACTTTAAATAAAATATATCCTAATGCCATAACTAAAAATAGTTGTATCATTTGCATAAGTATAACAAATACATCCACAATAATTATCCCTTTAATCCCTTAGCTTGTCTTTCCATATTTTCTACAACAACATCATAAATTTCTCCTAATGTTGATGCATATTCTAAAACCTTCCAAGGTTCATTTGTATGAAAATGAATTTTGATCAATTCTTCATCTCCTACTGCTAACAAACAGTCTCCTTCAAAATTTTCAGTTATATAATCATGAATTTCATCTTCTGAAAGATTTTGTCCTTCAATCAATAACTGTGTGTCAAATATATATTCCATTACTCTTCTCCTTCAAATAAGCATGCACCATTAGATTCTATCACTTTTTTATACCAATAAAAAGATTTTTTAGGATATCTTTGATATGTTCCATTTCCTAAATCATCACAATCTACATATATAAATCCATAACGTTTGCTCATTTGTTTTGTAGATTCACTGACGATATCAATACATCCCCAAGATGTATATCCCATTAAATCAACACCATCTATTTCAATAGCATTTAACATCTCTCTAAAATGTGCATCAAAATAGTCAATACGATACTGATCATCTACTGTTCCGTTAACGAGTTCATCTTTAGCACCTAATCCATTTTCTACAATAAATAATGGTTTTCTATATCTGTCATATAAATCAACTAAAGAAACTCTTAATCCAATTGGATCAATTTGCCATCCCCAATCAGAGCTAGGAATATGTGGGTTTTTTATAGCTGTCATTGTATTAGCTGCTGTTTTCTTTAAACCTTTATCATCTTTTGCTACACAACTAGATGAATAATAACTAAATGAAACAAAGTCTACAGGATACTTCTTCATAATATTTAAGTCATCATCTTCCATTTTAATGTGAATACCTTCATTTTTAAATTTAGATAATAAATATGCTGGATATTCACCAAACACTTGTGTATCACTATAACAATACGTACTTCTCATATCTTGCTGTGCTTGTAAAACATCTTCTGGTTTACAAGTATATGGATAATAAGTTAATTTTGTAAGCATACAACCAACTTTAGATCCAGGTATTTTTTCATGACAAATTTTTGTTGCTAAAGCTGACGCTACAAATTGATGATGCATTGCTTGAAAAACAACTTCTTGAAAATTTTTACCTTCAAAACGATCTTCAATTAAACCACCTGTTGTATATGGATGTCTAATCATTGAATCAACTTCATTAAAAGTTAACCAATATTTCACTTTATTCTTATATCTTTCACAAATAACTTCAACATATCTTACAAACATATCAACAACTTCTCTTGAATACCAACCATCATAATTTAATACTAAGTTAAGTGGTGGTTCATAATGTGACATTGTTACTAATGGTTCAATTCCATATTTTATACATTCATCAAAAATATCATCATAAAATTTTAGACCTTCTTCATTAGGATATTTATCATCACCATTAGGGAAAATCCTAGACCATGCTATAGATAAACGAAAGACTTTAAATCCCATTTCAGCAAACAATGCAATATCTTCTTTATAATGATGATATCCATCTGCTCCATGCCTTTTTGGATACAAAGAATCATCTGTTGATTTCAAAGCGTCCTCAATATCTTTTGAAGTCACATGATTTTGTGTTTTATAATCTTGTACATCTGCGTCTAAATGATGTCTTGCACAATCAGAAACACTAATTCCTTTTCCTCCTTCATTCCATCCTCCTTCATATTGGTTAGCAGCAACTGCTCCTCCCCATAAAAAACCTTTTGGAAATTGTCTTGTCATATTTCATTCTCTCCTTCTATTCTTTTCATTTATTATAACTATTTTATTCTTTATATGTTCTTATTTTCAAAAGATGAAATCAGCGCTATGTTCTCTATGCTTGTGCTACTCATAACCTCAACAATATACTTCCCTTCAATTATTTTTACCTAGCATAATTTCCTTCAATTCTTCATAAGTGACCTTATTAATAATTTCGTATATCTTATCTAATTGTTCATCTTTACATTCATTGACCCATTCCACATCTTTATCACTATAAAATAACTGTATAAGCCTTTTAGCATTCGTTACCTTTTCTTCATGTTTTCCTTGACTTATTCCATTGTCTTTAGCCCTTTGCAGCTTTGCTTCTATGAGTGACCTTTCTCTCTCTATCTCACATGCTCTTATAAAGTCTTCACTTCTTATAAACTCTTCATGCAT
>JAETUM010000068.1 GCA_021768625.1 Candidatus Stoquefichus sp.
ATTCATTCTTAATTCAACCTTTCTCATAATGACCTCCCATACTAGGTCATTATATATTATATATTTGGGACAAAGTCAATTTGATTACAATAAGACAATATCACTTTTGTTTCACATAAATATGTAATTGCTTACAATTTGTTGTTGAGTTATTGTTATTTTTTTTGTAAAATAGTTCTATGTATACGAGGAGGATGAAACTATGACAAAAGTAATGGCGGTTAACGCTGGAAGTTCATCATTAAAATTTCAATTATTTAATATGCCTAGTGAAGAAGTAATTACATCTGGTATTGTTGAAAGAATTGGATTAGATGATGGTATTTTTACGATAAAATATAACGGAGAGAAAAAGACAAAAACTTGTCCAATACCTGATCATCAAGTTGCTGTTGATATGTTGTTAAAGGCATTGGTTGAAGAAGGTGTTGTTAAAGAATTAAATGAAATTAATGCTGTAGGACATCGTATAGTTCATGGAGGAGAGTACTTTGACGATAGTACTGTTGTTAATGACGATGTTATTGCAAAAGTTGAGGAATTGTGTGAATTAGCACCTTTACATAATCCTGCACATTTAATTGGTTATAGAGCTTTTAAAGAAGCTTTGCCAAATGTAGGACATGTATTTACATTTGATACTGCTTTCCATCAAACATTAGATGCAGAAAGATATTTATATCCATTACCAATGGAATATTATACAGATTTAAAGGTTCGTAGATATGGTGCACACGGAACAAGCCACAAATATGTATCTGAACAAGTTATAGACATGTTAGGAAATCCAAAAGAATCTAGAGTTATTGTTTGTCATTTAGGAAATGGAGCAAGTATTTCAGCAGTTTTAAATGGTAAATGTATTGATACTTCTATGGGATTTACACCTTTAGCTGGTGTAATGATGGGAACACGTTGTGGAGATGTTGATCCATCAATCATGCCATACTTATGTGATAAGTTAGGTAAGACACCAAATGAGGTTCTTGATATTTATAATAAACAATCAGGAATGTTAGGTGTTTCTGGTATTTCTTCAGATTCTCGTGATATTGAAGATGCTTTATTTAAAGATGGAAATGAAGATGCTTTAAAGACAAGTTTATTATATGCACGCATTGTTTCAAAATATATTGGTTCATATTATGCTGAATTAGGTGGATGTGATGCTATTGCATTTACTGCTGGTGTAGGTGAAAATGCTGCATATTTGAGAAGACTTATCATTGATGATATTTCTAAAGCATTTGGAGTATTTTTAGATGAAGAATTAAATAATGTGAGAAGTGGAGAAAATAGAGTTATTTCTCATCAATATTCACAAATCAAAGTTATGGTTATTCCAACAAATGAGGAAGTAATGATAGCTAGAGATACAGTAAGATTATTAGGTCTATAAAAATAGACTTTATGAAACTATTGACAATTATTGTTAATAGTTTTTTATATACAATTTTATTGTTAAAAGTATTATATAAATATTTGTGTCCCATAATATAGAAAAGAATTCGTCATTATATAGTTATAAAAGGTATTTAAATATATGAAATGAAGTTGAATAGTATTAAAAAGATATATCAATGTAGAAATACATGGTGGCATTGAGTATATCAGCTTATGAATATGAACAATATACTAATTTAATTCATTAATAATGATTATGTTATTTTACCAATTATAAGATGAAATTATAGTTGGTATTTTTTATTATACTTTATATGATTTTTGTGAATAATTAAAAATAATGTCATCTTAAGTTCATGAATAATATGAATACTTTTTATATAAAAAAATATTTTGATATATTTATGCTTTTTTTATATAAATGTTTAATTTGAGAATGTTTTTTGATATAATGAAACAATGAAATGGAGCGTTGGATAATGTCACTTGAAAGATTAAATGAAATTAAAAAATTATTAAATGAATATAATTATCAATACTATGTTTTGGATAATCCTACTGTTAGTGATCAAGAATATGATCGTTTAATGCAAGAACTTCAAAGTTTAGAGTTAAAGCATCCTGAATGGATAACTGCTGATTCTCCAAGCCAAAGAGTTGGCGGACAAGTTTTAGATAGTTTTCAAAAAATAACACATGAAAGAATGATGTTATCTTTAGGAAATATATTTAATGAGGAAGAATTGATAGTTTTTGATGAACGTATACGAGAAGTTTATCCTCAAGTAGAATATGTGTGTGAATTGAAAATTGATGGATTGGCTGTTTCTTTAGTTTATGCTGATGGGCATTTAGAATATGGTGCAACTCGTGGAGATGGAACAATTGGAGAAGATATTACACATAATGTTAAGACAATTAAATCTATTCCATTATCTATTGATTACGATGGTGATTTTGAAGTTCGTGGTGAAATCTATATGCCAAAAAAATCTTTTAATGAGCTTAATAAACAAAGAGAAGAAGCTGGAGAAGTTTTGTTTGCTAATCCACGAAATGCAGCAGCGGGTAGTGTAAGACAATTAGATTCAAGAATAGCTGCTCAAAGAAAGTTAGATGCATTTTTATATATGGTTCCAACAGCAAGTGAAGTAGGATGTCAAACACATAAGCAAGCACTTGAATATATTCAATCCTTAGGTTTTAAAGTAAATCCTATGACAAGAGTTTGTGCTTCTATACAAGAAGTGTGGTCATTTATTCAAGAAATGACTGATAAAAGACCAACGCTTCCTTATGAAATAGATGGGATAGTTATTAAAGTTAATCGTTTGGATTGGCAAGAACGTTTAGGTTATACTGCAAAAGTTCCTAAATGGGCGATTGCTTATAAGTTTCCAGCAGAAGAAGTTGTAACAAAACTAAAAGATATTGTTTTTACAATAGGAAGAACAGGGCAAATTACACCCAATGCAGTTTTAGAACCAGTTAGAGTTGCTGGAAGTACAGTTCAACGTGCAACATTACATAATGAGGATAATGTTAAACATAAAGATATTCGTGTTGGAGATTATGTTGTTATACGTAAAGCAGGAGATGTTATTCCTGAAGTTGTACGTTCGTTAAAAGAAAGACGTGATGGAACTGAGAAAAAATTTGAGATGATTCAAACATGTCCACATTGTGGAACACCATTGGTTAGAAAAGATAATGAGGCTGCTTATTATTGTTTAAATGAACAATGTGATTCTAAAAAAATAGAACGTATTATTCATTTTGCATCTAGAGATGCAATGAATATTGAAGGACTAGGTGAAAAAATTATAGAACAATTTTATAATTTAGGTTTTGTGAAATGTATTGAGGATATTTATGAATTATATAAATATGAACAAGATATTATGGAAATAGAAGGTTTTGGTAAAAAATCAATGGATAATTTAGTTGAAGCTATAGAAAAAAGTAAGAATAATTCTATGGAAAAATTATTGTTTGGACTTGGCATTAAAGGCATAGGTTCTAAAATGGCTGATAATTTATCTAAAGTTTTTATGAATATGGATAGTTTATTAGAAGCATCAAATGAACAACTATTAGCGATTAAAGATGTGGGTGAAACAATTGTTGAATCTATTAATCGTTTTAGAAGTGATCCTGTAAGTATGAAGTTATTGGAAAATTTAAAAAATATTGGATTGAATATGAATTATTTAAAAGAAACATCATTAATTCAAGAAAGTATTTTTAATGGAAAAACAGTATGTGTAACAGGAACATTAGAATTAATGACAAGAAAAGAAATTAAGGAATATTTAGCACGATTAGGAGCAAATGTTACGGGCAGTGTTTCAAAAAAGACTGATTACTTGATATGTGGAAGAGATGCAGGAAGTAAATTAGAAAAAGCTAATCAATTAGGGGTTAGCGTTTTAACAGAAGCAGAATTTAAAGAGGAGGTTCATTTATGAGAAAATTCGGAATCTTATGTTTAGTTTTGTTTATGCTTGTTGGATGTATGGGAAAAACTGAAGAAGTACAAGAAGAAGCATCTGGTGATGAGGCAACAATGGAATCACTAGATGATTCATATTATAAAATTATTAATCTTGGCAGTAGTGAACTTAGAGAACGTTTTTATACTGATTTTTATAGTACGAAAGATTTTGAAACAATTGGTCGAGACTTACAATTGCTTTCTTCACAGTATTTTTCTACATCAAATCATTATATGAGTGAAGGGCAATATTTTGGACGTGAACAAAAAAGAGCATTAGTTGTAAGAAATACAAAATCTAAGTATAGTATTCAACCTAAGAAAGGTTCGACTATTGATGGTGTTAAAGATCCAGTTATGATATCTAATATTCATGAACAAGATTACTATGTGAAAGAAGGCTCTAAATATACTTTAAAAGGTGTTTCTTTAGCAATTATAGTAGATCCAAAAGATTCAAATAGCCAGACTTTAACAACACCTATGAGTGATTCTACAATAAAGAAATATGGAAAAGATTGTATTGCAAAAGTCTATGATTATATACAAAAAGAAAGTTCTTTAGAAAAGATAAAAGATTTACCTATTCTTATTACTATATTTCAAGCAACTGATAAAACAAGAAGTACATTAAATGGTAAATATATATATTCATCTTATTGTAATAAAAGCTTAGGAACAATTGTTGAGTTAAATTATAGAAATGTTATTTTTTCTAGTGATGAAGCAGAGGAAATTGATAAAACAACATATGCAGAGTTTAATGAAATCAAGAATAATTTAAAAACATCAGCAACTGAAGCAGCTGGATTAGTTGGTGAAGCAAAGTATATTGATGGTGAGATTCAATCAATGGTTATTAATGCGAATCTTAATATAAAAACAATTACAGAATTACAGTATTTGACATCTTTATTAGCTGATAATATTGATTCTAAATTTACTTATGATTTTGATATAAAAGTATTAGTCAATTCTCAAGATGGATTAAAAGCAGTTATTATTAAAGATAAAGGTCAAAGTGCAAAGAGTAGTATGTTATATTAGGAGAATTAATAATGACTGAAATGAAAACTATGTTAAAGCAATTAGCTAGAGATACAATGTTTGATATAAGTGATGATGAAATGCCTGCATTGATAGAAGAATATAATATGTTTATGAATCATGTTCAATTCTTGGAATCAATTGATACTCAAGATGTTGAACCATTGGCTTTTCCATATGAAGTAGAAACGACATTTTTAAGAGAAGATGAAGTGAGTCATATAATAAGTCGTGAGGATGCTTTAAAGAATGCTAAGAGTATACAAGACTATCAAATAAAAGTACCAAAGGTTGTGAAATGATGATTCAATATAGTATAGAAGAATTACATCAATTATTACAATTAAATGACTTTGATTCAAAAATGTATTATGATGAATTATTTCAAGAAGCAGAATTTCAACAAAAAAAATTGAATGCTTTTGTTACAATTACAAAAGAAAAAGCATATAAAGATTTAAAAAAAGCTGATTTTATTTCTTTATTAAGTGGTATTCCTTATGTATTAAAAGATAATTATAATACAAAAGGAATAAGAACGACTGCTTCAAGTCTTATGTTAGAGGATTATATTCCTATATATAATGCCCATGTTGTAGACTTATTAAATCAACAAGGGTCTTGTTTAATAGGAAAATCTTCTATGGATGAATTAGCAATGGGTGGAACAAACCAATCAGCTTTAACAGGAATTGTCTATAATCCATGGGATAGAACACGTATTGCTGGTGGATCATCAGGAGGAAGTGCAGCTCTTGTAGCAAGTGGTGTTGTGCCATTTGCATTAGGAAGTGATACAGGAGATTCTATTAGAAAACCTGCTGGATATTGTGGTGTTGTGGGATTTAAACCTACATGGGGAAGAATTTCTCGTTATGGTTTAATTCCATATGCTTCAAGTTTAGACCATGTCGGTGCTTTTACAAGAAATGTAAGAGATATGGCTATTGTCATTGAAACATTAGCAGGACATGATGAAAAAGATATGACTTCAAGTATCAGAGAAGTTCCTCATTACTTAGAAAATCTTAATGATAATATCAAGGGATTGAAGATTGGTGTTTTAAAATCAATAAGTGATGAAATAATAGATATTGAAGTTAAAGAAAACTTTGATTCTATTATCTGTAAACTTCAAGGATTAGGAGCAGTTGTTGAAGATATAACAATGCCTTCAAACTTAATGAAGGCAATATTACCTACATATACGATTATTGCAAATGCAGAAGCGACAAGTAATCATGCTTGTTTAGATGGTATTAAGTATGGAAATAGACAAGATGGAGAAACAATTGATGAAATTATTCTTCATTCTCGTACTCATGGATTTAGTCATTATATTAAAAGGCGATTTATTTTAGGTAATCTTGCTTTAGCAACTGAAAACCAAGAGAGAATGTTTAAAAAAGCACAAAAAGTGAGACGATTAATAGTAGAAGAATTGAATAGAATATATGAAGACTACGATGTTATTTTAACGCCAAATGGAAGAGGCATTGCTCCTAAAGTCAATGAGATAGTGAATAATTATTTGTATGATGATCATGTTATTCTTGAAAGTCATTTATGTTTGGCTAATCTTGCTGGATTACCAGCATTGTCTTTACCTAGTGGATTCGTAGATGGTATGCCTATATCTGTTCACTTGATGGGACGTATATTTGAAGAACAAACTGTATTTAACGTTGCATATGCATTAGAGAATATTTTAGATTTTAAAAATCAATATTCAAGGGAAGGGTAGAAAATGAATTTTGAACAAATTATTGGGTTGGAAGTACATTGTGAATTAAAGACAAATTCAAAAATGTTTTCTGCTTCTCCTGTGACCTTTGGAAAAGAACCAAATACAATGATTAATGAAATAGATATGGCTATGCCAGGAATTTTACCTGTTTTGAATAAACGAGCAGTGGAATATGCTATTAGAGTATGTTACGCTTTACATATGGATATTGATGAATTGTTACGTTTTGATCGAAAGAATTATTACTATTCTGATTTACCTAAAGGATTTCAAATTACACAAGAACAATTTCCAATTGGGAAAAATGGATATTTAGATATTGTTGTAGATGGTAAAACAAAAAGAATTGAGATTGAGCGATTACATATGGAAGAAGATACAGCAAAACAATTTCATTATGACAGTTATTCTTTAATTGATTATAATCGTTCAGGAATTCCTTTAATAGAAATAGTTACAAAACCAGCTATACGAAGCGGAGCAGAAGCAAGTGCGTATTTAGAGAAGTTGAGACAAGTCTTTTTATATACTGATGTATCAGATGCAAAGATGGAAGAAGGATCTATGCGTTGCGATATTAATATTTCAATTCGACCTTTGGGTAGTCAAAAATTTGGAACACGAACTGAAATTAAAAATTTGAATTCTATATCTCATGTTCAACAAGCTATAGAGTTTGAAAGTTTAAGACAAGAAAAGATTATACTTGATGGTGGGAAAGTTTTACAAGAAACAAGGCGATTTGATGAAAAAAGGAAAGAAACAGTTGCTATGCGTATCAAAGAGAATGTTGCTAATTATAAATATTATCCTGAGCCTAATATTTTACCTATTCGTCTCAATCATCAGTGGGTTATGGATATTAAAGAAAGATTACCAATCATGGCAGAACAACGAGAAAAAATCTATATAGACAAGTATGGACTATCTCAATCAGAAGCACATAGACTTATTTCTTATAAAGAACTATCAGATTTCTATGAAGAAACTGTTAAAAATTGTTCAAGATACAAGATAGCATGTCATTTGTTATTGGGAGAAGTGTTGGGATATTTAAATAAGAAGAATATATCTTTAGAAGAGACAAAACTTACACCTCATTATTTATCTGAAATTATTGAATATATTGATGAAGAAATGATTTCTTCTAAACAGGCAAAGGAAGTCCTTGAGTGTGTTATGACTGAAGGTAAGAAGCCTCAATGTATTATTGAGGAAAAAGGAATGAAACAAATTTCTGATGTTGATATATTAACACAATTAATTGATCAAATATTAGATAACAATGAAAAATCTATTCGAGATTTTTCATCTGGAAAAGATAGGGCTATTGGCTTTTTAGTAGGACAGGTTATGAAAGAAACAAAGGGTCAAGCTAATCCTAAAATAACAAATCAATTATTATTAAAATTACTTAAAGAAAGAGTTCAATAATCTGGACTATACAATCGTTTTATTTTTTGGTACAATAAAGAAAAGTTGGTGATAAAATGGCAAAGCAATTTCATTTTGATGATGAAGATGACGAAATTCAAAGTAGTGGATATCAACAGTCTTCACATATTGATGAATTAGAGGAGTTAAAAGAAACTTCATCTCATAAAGTTAATACAAATTCATATTCTATTGAAGAAACACGTCAATACAAAGTTAAAGATACAATGGGCTATGATATCAATGAATATGATGAGGAAGATGATTCTATGAAGAAGAAAAAGAAGTTTGTATGGAAATGGTGGCATTATGTTTTAATTGGGTTAACTGTTTTGTTTGTTGCATTTATAGTGTATATATTTGTATTATCAAGTAATAATGGACCAGTTTATGGACAAAGCAGATGTCAAGGTATTATGGCTATTGAAAAGGATAATATTCAGTCAACAATTTCTGATATTAAGAAAAAATATCCTGAAGTTCAAACTTTAACAATGGAGATCGCATGTAAACAATTAAAGGTTGATATTTTATTTAAAGATGGAATGGATACTAAGAAAGCGAAGTCTATTGCAGAAGAAACAATTCAAATATTAGATGGATTAGTTGGAAAGAAAAAAGATAGTGGAAAGAAATATAGTCATTTGTTTGGTTATGAAAATAATGTTGCTCAATATGAAGTTAACTTATTCTTAGAATCTAATAATAGTAAGGATTTTCCTATATATGGAACAAAACATGTTCAAAAAGATAGTTTTTCTTATACACTAGCTTCAGTAAGAGATGAAAAGAGTAAAGAAAAAGCAGAAAATACATTAAAAGACAAAAAATAAAAACGGGCTTAGCTCGTTTTTTTGTGGAGGTTGTATGAAAAAGAATGATTATATAGTAGCAACTTGTGTAGATTATACACATGATGGTCAAGGAATTGTAAAAGTTGATGGTTTTCCTGTGTTTGTAAAGAATATGCTTTTCAATGAAAATGCAAAGATTAAAATCATTAAAGTTTTAAAAAATTATGCAGTAGGAAGAATGATAGAACTTTATCAAGAAAGTGTTTATCGTCATGAGCCAAAATGTCCTATTTTTAAGCAATGTGGTGGTTGTCATTTACAACATTTATCATTAGAGGGACAACAAGTTTTTAAGACAAAACGTGTTCGAGATACAATGGAAAGAATTGGACATTGCAATGTTGAAGTTTTACCTTGTATAATGATGGATGATCCTTGGTATTATCGTAATAAAGTACAAGTGCCAGTTGGTATGCAAGCTGGGAAAATGGTATCTGGATTTTATAAACAACATTCTAATGATATTGTTCCAATGGATATATGCTATATTCAAAATGAAGAGTCTAATCATCTTGTTAATCGTACAAGAGAATTATTGGAGAAATTTCATGAAACAGCATATGATAAAGTGAGTCATCAAGGAAATATAAAACATATACTTGTGAAATATGGATATACAACTCATGAAATGATGCTTGTTTTCATTACTTATAAGAAAAAGATAAAAAATATTAAGACAATTGTTCAGACATTGGTTCAAGAATTTCCACATTTAAAAACTATTGTTCAAAATATAAATAATAGACATGATAATGTTATTTTAGGAGATGAGATAGAGATATTGTATGGTCCAGGATATATTGAAGATATTTTATTGGGAAATAAATATCGTATTTCTACAAAATCTTTTTATCAGATTAATCCTATTCAAGTAGAAAAACTATATCAAAAAGCTATTGAGTATGCACAGCTTCAACAAAGTGATCAAGTGATAGATGCTTATTGTGGGATAGGAACAATTTCATTATCATTGGCTAAATATGTTGATCATGTTTATGGTGTCGAAATAGTAGAACAAGCAATTATAGATGCTAAAGCTAATGCAAAAAGAAATGATATAAAAAATGTTGATTTTGTATGTCAAGATGCTGGAGAATTTATGGTTGAATTTGCAAAGAAAAACAATCATATTGATGTTGTCATGGTAGATCCACCTAGAAAGGGATGTTCTCAAGTATTTTTAGATCAATTATTGACACTGAAACCTAATAGAGTTGTTTATATTTCTTGTGATGTAGCAACTCAAGCAAGAGATATTGCGTATTTACAAGAACATGGATATTTGGTTGATGTTTGTCAACCTGTTGATATGTTTCCTCATAGTCATCACATAGAGAACATAGTTCGACTGTCATATCAAAAAAACATTGATTAAATCAACGTAATTTCAATTGTTTTTAGTTAAAAAACAATGATTTAAAAATCATGATTTTACGACTGTCATTATAAAAATGGCAGTATTTTTTTGTTGAGTTCGACTGTCATTGATATTTTTTAATAAAAAAGTGTGCGTAAAAATGATAAAATAGTCAGCAGTTTTATAGTGACTTTGTGGAAACATATCTAAGAGTTGTACAAGTATATATTCTTATATAAATATTTAGTTTTATGTTAAAAATATATGACTTAAGAAATAAGTATGTTATGATATAGTAAATGTGAAAAGAAGTTCTTAAAATCGGAGGAATAGATGAAGATTAATGAAATAAAAAACCGAGATTTTTATAAATTGTCTAAAACAAAAGATATGAAAAATAATCCTATTTTTAAAAATCATATAGATTATCATTATATAGAATATATCCCTGATAAACTTACTGTTGCAGAAGATGAAGAAATGGGACTTTATTTTACCTCAGGAAAAACATTACTTAGATTTATAGGATATGGAAATCAATTGACAATTATTAATTTTGATGAAAATAATGAAAATTATCAATTAATCATGAATAATGATTGCGTTTATCAAGGTACTATTCTTGATCAATATAAAACACAAGCGGTTATAACTAAGCGAAACGTTTCATTGGCTGATCCAGAATCTATAAAAATATTAGTTAAGCTATCAGATAAATTAACACTTGATACTTGTGTGGAATTTAAAGATATAGAAAATAATATAGTGCCAGGAGTATCTGTTCATTTGAAAAGATTAGGATATTTAGAATCTTTACATTATTGGGAAGAATTTGTTATTGAATACGAAAAAGTTTTTTATTCAATAGAAAATGTAAATTTTGATGAATTAGATAAAAAATACCATTTTATTAATACATCTTATATAAAATAGATATTTAGAGAGATATAAACAATCTATTATGAAAAAATAAAATTTATATTAACGTACAATTTTATAAATTACAAGTATAGACTTTGTTAAATTTATGTGCTGATAATATATGTAAGAAAGGATGATGATTATGAAAAGAGTATTAATTTTAGTATTAGCAATCCTCTTATTAACAGGATGCAGTGTGCAACAATCAAATAAAGAAGCAGAAAAATCTTTAAACGATCAAGAAGAAAAGGTTGAGTTAAATGACAAAAAAGATAAGAAGGAAAAAGAACAGAAAAAGACTTCTAAGCCTTCAGAAAAAACTAATAATAAGAAAAATGAGGTAAAGAAAGAAAATAATAAAACTTCTAATAAAAAGAAAACTAAAAATAAAAAGACAACAAATACAACTCAAACAACAGAAAACAAAAAAACGGATAAATCTTCAAAACAGGATGACAACAAAAAGAATAAAAAAACACCTGTTGAGAATGAAAAAGTACCACAAAAAAATGATAAGAAAGAGGATAAAGTAAAAAAAGAGGAAAAACATAAACATATGTTTACTGTAAATGCAGGATGGTATAAAACTGAAAATGAAGCATATAAAAAGTTTGTATCTATATCAGATTCATGGGATAAAAAATATAAAAATGGAGAGATTGATTGGGATGAATACTGTAGTAAATGCCCAAATGGATATGAAGTATATAGATGTAGTTGTGGAATGCAAGGATTGAATATTACATACAATTAATAGCAAAAAATTTAATAATTACTAATAAGAGAGTCAGATAAATATGTCTGGCTCTTTTTTTGTTTATTAAGGAGGTGATCGAAATGACTTAAACAAAGAAATTAAACATTAAAAGAATAGAATCGAAAGGAGAAAGAAATGAAAACAAATCAATTAAAAAAGGTAGGATTAGCCTTAACATCAGCGTTAATGGTATTTTCTAGTACATTAGGCAATATGAATATTGTTAATGCCAAAGAAACAAATTATCTAGTTAGAGAATATGAAACTGGATATAAAACAGATAAAGGTACAGATTTAATCAAGTTAAGAATTAAAGGAGATGATATTCCAGATTATGAGTCACATTGGGGACAGGTTGCCTTCTGTGTGCAACATGGGGAATCACTTCCAAAAGGATCACATATTTACAACAGTGGAGATCCAACTGGTATTTATAAGAATGCTGCTAGGATAGCTTATCTTGCAACTTATCGATACAACAATGGAGAGTCAGGTGGAATGAAAAGATATGCCTTTACTCAAAACCTTATATGGCAGGTTATTGGACAGGCTTCTAATGATTACGAGATTGGTGAAGGGTATGCAAAATGGAAAGCAAACATTTTAAAAGAGTATGATAAATGGGATACTATGCCAAGCTTTCATACTTCTACACAAACATTTGAATTAGGAGAGTGTAAAATATTTTGTGTAAACAGTCCTTCATTGGTAGAATAATATTAACTACCAAAGGAGGATTTTTATTATGAGTAAAAAGGATATTGTAAAATATATCATTGATGAAT
>JAETUM010000069.1 GCA_021768625.1 Candidatus Stoquefichus sp.
TTTTTCTTCCCATTTCGTTCATTCCTTTTTTGTCCTTTCTTTCATTGTAGCACACTCTTACAAAAATGCAAAAAGTGTGCAAGTTATTTTTCTAACTTACACACTTTATTTTACAAGCTCTGTTTTAAATCCATCATAAATAATTAAAAAGCATTGAGATTGGCAGTATCTCAATGCTTTTTATATGAATGCTTATGTTTCTGTGGATTTTATGTTGCGGATAATAATATCTGCAATATCTTCGATATTTTCCCTGCAGTCATTTTTCAGCCATTCCATAATCAGTGCAATAATTCCGTTAATGTAAAATGTCATTGTATAATGGCGTTCGTTTTCGGGAACATCAAACCGTATTAAAATCGGGCTGAATACATATTCAAATAGCTTTTTATAATTTTTGTCAAGCCGCAGTGTGTCTGAGTGTAAAACGGCAGTCTTAAACAGTTTTTTGTTGTCCTTAGGCAATGAATAGTAATCCGAACCTGCCCAAAATGCAGAATTAAAGCGAATTTATGAAGTTTTCGCTGTTGCCTTGCGTCAGCAAGGCTGCCATCTCAAAAATCAAAATTCATCTTTACTGCCGGCATTTTGGGTCTGCGAGTTAAAATTGTGCCAATTTGTTCTTAATCAAGGCACAAAAACGCAGGAATACTTGCGTATTCCGAGTATTTTTAACACAAGTAAGGGCAAATCAGCCAATTTTAACCACGGTTCGGATTACTATTCATTGCCTGATATATGAAAGATACGGAATAATATAATCAGGTTTAATGAATATAAGTTCATCAAGATTTGAATTCTTTATTTTTGAACTGATATCATTTTCGCAAAAATACTTCAGAAAACCGTTTGATATATATTCGACACTTTCATCAAGCAAATCTGCAATTGTTTCATAATGCAGATAAAAGGTTGAACGGTTAACCTCTGATTTTTTGCAGATATCCTTAACTGTAATATATTCAAAGTCTTTTTCGGCAAGCAAGTCCAGAAATGCTTTGTCCATTCTGACTGCCGTATTAAAATATTTACTCTCGGATTTATTCAAAGCCTTCTCCTTTTAAAGCGCAGTTCTAATTATTTTCACTGATTTCTTTTGCAAGTTCAACGATTTCAAAAGCATATTTATCCTTGCCCTTTTTCAAAAGTTTTTTGTAAATAGGATAATTAATGCTGACACCTGCAATTCCGATAATACCTACAATAACGCCTAAAATCATTGATATTGTGCCGTTTAAATCAAACTGATTCATACAAAGGCACATACCTACGCCAAGCACCAAAGCGCTGATGATGCCAAAGGTGTAAGCGAAAATATTTGCAGGCCGTTTTGCTTTATTGTCAAGTTTTTTAAGTGCAACAACCTTAGAGGTTTCTTTCGGTGCGTATTCCTTTGCGATGGATTCTGCATAAATTTTGTCTGTGTTCATAAAAATGACTCCTTTTCTTTTGATGGTTTCATTATATCGGAGTTAATCTTTTATCTGAACAACACGGTTTAACTTTTCTGTTGTTTTCAGAATTATTATAGCATAAAAATTGAATTATGAAATGTAATTTTATGGTGATTCGGAAAGTTAAATTAATATTATCTGCTTTACATATTGTTACGCAGGAAGTATAATGAAAACAGAGTACAGTCAGAAGCGAGATGTATATTTATGTGGGTTGTGTTCGCAATACTTTCATCAATATTTGCGGCGGCAACATCAATACTTGCAAAAATCGGAATTGATGATATTGATTCAAATCTTGCAACTGCAATAAGAACTGTTGTGGTTGTTGTTATGGCGTGGGGTATGGTGTTTATAACCAATGCTCAGTCGGGACTTTCGTCAATAAGCAAAAAAAGTTGGTTGTTTCTTATTCTTTCAGGTGCGGCAACAGGGCTTTCGTGGCTTTGCTATTATAAAGCATTGAAAGACGGAACGGTGTCCGTTGTTGTGCCGATAGACAAACTGAGTGTTGTAATCACAATGGTTTTTGCCGCTGTATTTCTGCACGAGCAGTTTACGCCGAAATCCATTATAGGCTTGGCCTTAATCAGCGTCGGTACGCTTTTAATGGTTTTATAAAAACTTATCAGGAATAAAAAGAGCGTTGGTAATTTATTTTACTAACGCTTAATTTATAATTTAAAAATAATATGTTTTTATAAACTGATTTAAATCTACTCCGCCTTCTATGTATTTCAAAAGAATCTCAGCGCAGGCAAGGCTGTCGCTTCCTGCATGATGATGGTTAAGTTTGATACCGTAATAGTTACAAAGTGAATTGAGTTTATGACTCATTTTAGGAAGAAAACGTCTGCCGATCTGCACTGTGCACAGATACGGTGCACTTTCTTTCCATGTTATTCCGCAATCCCGTAAACAGCATTTGAGAACGCTCATATCAAATTGCGCATTGTGTGCAACTAAAATACCGCTGCTCATAATCGGCTCAATTTTATCCCATATTTGCGGAAAGGTGGGCTTGTCCTGCACCATTTCTTCGCTGATTCCTGTTAATCGTGTGTTGAAATAATCAAAGCCTGTTTCGGGATTGATAAGAGAATAAAGTTTTCTTGTGATAATTCCGTTTTCAATTACCGTAATACCGATTGCGCTCATACGGTTGTTAAAACGGTTCGGCGTTTCAACGTCAAAAGCAATATACCGTGACAAATTTTTTCCTCCATCGTTGGTTTGCATTTTATTATATCACAATTTGAGGGGATTGATAAGACCGTTATTAATGAATAGTTAGTCAAAACTTCGGCGCCGCAGAACTTTTTATTTTCTGCGGCGCCTTTTGTGTTCAAATAAAGTTTATTTGTCAAAACTCGGATTGAAAGCGTAAAAGTTTTTGCTGTTCATCCTGTCTGTCAACAGCCTCAGACCTTCACCTCGCCAACAATCTTGTAAAAAATAATGACCGATAACTCAAAATTATAATTCATAAAAACAATATACATATGAAAATATTCATTTTTATTGACAAGAACAATATAAACAAATGTCAAATAATTATGAAATTTTGAAATAAAAGTTAAAGCCAAGTCTGCATTTGAGCAAGCTTGGCTTTTTTGTTGTTAAAATAAATGTAAGCAAATTCATCTTAATTACACATTTTTTGAAGGAGTTTTAGTCTATGTACATTTTTATCTTGTCACAGTAGTCAGCCAATGACTTGTCTGCTTCATTAAATTCTTCTGTAAAGGATTGTAAGCTTCCGGTTGGATTAATTACCAAGCTTGAAAAATCATTATATTCGTCATACAATGCCAATAATGCTTTATAAGCATCTTTATGTTTTGATGGTGGATTTTTCATTTCTTTCATCATATTAAGAATGCTTTTTTGTTTGATTTGGATATTGGCTACCTTTTCTGTAAAATCTTTATCGTTATATAGGTTATCCAGTGAGTCGTTGAAATCTTCGTTAAATTCGTTATTTTCCTTTGTGTATTTGTCAGTATCTTCACTAGATTCTTTAAAAATAGTATTATACCATACATCATGTATCAAATTGCCACATTCTTCTGCTTCAATACCACTTGATATTATTTCATAACATATTGCATTTAGATTTTGCTGGTATGTATATGATTTATATTGGTTGACACCAACCCAAATCAGTAATGCCGCAATCACCAATATCACTAATACTACAATTGGATTTTTCTTTTTTTAGACTTCTCGGCATAAATGTTTTCATATTTAATTATAGGACAACCACAGTTAACGCACTTATTGGCATTATCACTGATTTCTTTTCCGCATTCAGGACAATTGATTAATGCCACAATAACATCTCCTTTTAATCTTCATCATCTTCCCATTGCTGAATCCAATTATAAACATTATGAATTGATTCAAGATAAAGAACGAATGATTTCTTGTTTTTATCTTTATTTTTGTTTTTTAATTTAAGATATTCTTCTCTAATCCAACTCCAACCATTTTCATATTCACGAATTATATTAAGTTTCCAATCAATATTCTGAGAAGGCTTTCTTAATTCAAAAGAATATTTACCATTTTTCCAGTTCTTAAGATAGTAATAACCATCATCAGGATCATCACTTGCATAGTAGATGATTGCTAAATCACAGCCATATGTTCTTTTTTTATTCTTTCTATCTATACAAGCAAAAGTCAATGCAGAAGTAGAATCTTCAGGGCAATTAAATCTTGTGCCTTTAACCGCTTTGTTAAAAGCATTTATGAAATCTTTGTTTACAACATCAGGCAAGTATTTATAACCTTGTTCAGGAGGCTCAATTATAAGATTATAGTCAAAATCGTAACCTTTATTACCACCCTTGATCCGTGTAATCAAGTGTCTTCGACCACTGCCAATCAATTCAAAATAAAATGGAGTTTCATATTTTTCTTCCATAATTATTTGAGCTCTTTTGATAACGGATTCGATTTCGTTTTTTACTGGGCTATATTCAGCGCGAGTCACATATTCGTATTTTTGCATAAAAACCTCCTATAACCCCAAACCGTCCAATTAGTATCATTACTAAATCATATCAGTATAACATAATTTTTGATTTTGTCAATATGATGAATTCATTTTTATTTATAGTTTGTAACACATCTATTGTAAACCTATACTAAAAACATTTCTGTTTATATCATTTTTATTGACAACAAACTACTAATAAAATATCATATAATTATGATTAAGATTATGTTTGTATGCCACGGGAACATTTGCCGTTCGCCGATGGCGGAATTTGTGTTAAAAGATATGGTTAAGCGCAGAGGCTTGGAAAAGGATTTTGTAATTGCCTCCTCTGCTACCAGTACAGAAGAAATATGGAACGGTGTAGGCAATCCTGTTTATCCGCCTGCAAAGGCTGTTCTTGTAAGTCACGGCATTGACCCAAGCGGTAAAAGAGCCGTTCAGCTTAAAGCGAGAGACTACGATAAATACGATTTGTTTATCGGTATGGACAGTGCTAATATACGCAATATGACCCGTATTCTCGGCGGAGATAAGGACAGCAAAATCCATAAACTGATGGAATACACAGGCAGTAGTGCAGATGTTTCCGACCCTTGGTATACCCGTGATTTTGACAGGTGCTACAAGGATATCTATGCCGGTTGCGAAGCATTGCTTGATTCTTTTAATCTTTTTTGATTTAATTACAGGAGAACAAAAATGACTGAAAAATATATAGTAAGTGAAAATAATATTCCTGATGGTATTCTTCAAGATCAGGATTTATACAATGTTTCTTATAATGATAATGTGCTGACATTAAGCTTTGAAACACATTTTTATCCGCAGGATTATACGGACACAACCTTTGCTGAAAAGTATAAAGATTTTACTAAATGCCATATTAAATGCAGGTTTGAGAACAAGTATTTCTGTGATGTTCATTTGGAAACTGCTCTTGATAAAAACAACAATTACAAAGGAAAAATCATTTCGGTTGAAGAATTTACAGAAATAGCAAACAAAGAAATAAAAAAACGAAAAGAGAAAAATTATTGGGCTTGGGAATACAGCAATACGAATGTTTCTCCGAACATAAGAAGCTTAGCTATTGAACTTCACATTTGGCTTAAATACAAAAGGGTTGTTTATACGAATTGTATTTTAGTGCTTGATGCAAATGAAATTGAGTTTATTTGGGAATGAATTTTAGGAAAACAGATAGTTAATGAAAATTTTAATTGACGCAGACGGTTGCCCTGTTGTAAAGCATACAATCGAAATAGCAAAAGAGAATAAAATTGAGGTCATTGTATTTTGTGATACAAGCCACATTATAAGCAGTGATTACGCAAAAACCATAACCGTTTCAAAGGGCGCTGACAGCGTTGATTTTGCACTTGTTAATCAGGTCAGCCGAGGAGATATTGTTGTTACGCAGGACTACGGACTCTCTGCAATGGTGCTTTCAAAAGGCGGTAAACCAATCAATCAAAATGGGCTTATTATTAATGACAGCAACCTAACAATTCTTCTTACAACACGCTATGAATCAAAGAAAGCAAGAAAGGCAGGAGCATACCTGAAAGGTCCGAAGAAAAGAACCAATGAAAACAACAAAGCATTCATTGATTCGTTGAATAAATTATTGGAAAGATAAACTTTGAAATAAATTATAACCACCATTTAACTGGTGGTTATAATTATTTTGATATAATAGTAAATGTTTTGGAATTTAATATGTAACACTCATAAAATGCTTTTTAATTAAATTATTGTAAATAAGCAAGGATTGTGATATCATTATAAATAATAACTTCTTATAATATAAAACTATTAGAAGTTCGGAGGCATATATGAACAGACCTGAGGATTCAAGAGTTAAAATACCTGCACTTGTTCATTTCACTAGATTAGGTTATACATACTTTTCAATCAAAGGAAAAGTAAGAGGTATAGATTATCATAAAGATACAAATATCTTCTATGATATTTTTTGCCATGCAATCAACGGGATTAATAATACCGAACTTTCTATTGAAGATTGTAAAAAAATCATAAATAAATTAAGTGAAAAACTTGAAAACCAAGATTTAGGAAAGCCGTTCTATGAATGTTTGTTAAAAGGCATTGATGAAATTAAAATTATTGATTTTGAAAATTTCGATAACAATAATTTCTCTGTTGTTACTGAATTACCATACGAAAATGAAGATAATAACTTTAGACCAGACATTGTTGTTTTAATAAATGGTATACCTTTATCATTTTGCGAGGTTAAAAGACAAAATAATAAAGAGGGTATTATTGCTGAAAGAAATAGAATGATTAGCAGATTTTCTAACCAGGCTTTCCTTCGTTATGCGAATATTACTCAATTTATGATGTTCTCAAATGATCAGGAATATGATGATACTGACATTGAGCCGATAAATGGATCTTTTTATGCAGCAAGTAGCTATACTAAAATGTTCTTTAGCAAATTTAGAGAGCAACAAAAAGATTATTTGAATAGTAAACTTCAAAATGATGATGAGCAAATTGTTGACTTTATTCTTAAAGATAATAATTTAACATCAATTAAGGGTACTGTCGATTTTGAAAAATCACTTGGAATTGACACTCCGACAAATAGAACTATTACATCTCTTTATTCAAAAGAAAGAATTAAGTTTATATTGCAGTACGGTTTATGTTACAAAGAAACAACTGATAATCAAGGCATAAAACATATTGAGAAACATATTATGAGATACCCTCAGATATTTGCTTCTTTGGCAGTAAAAAGTAAGATTAAAGAAGGAATAAATAAGGGGGTAATTTGGCATACACAGGGTTCAGGTAAGACTGCTTTAGCATATTCCAATGTGCGTCATTTAAAGGATTATTACCAAAGTATAGGTAAAATAGCTAAATTTTATTTTATTGTCGACAGATTAGATCTTGCTAAACAGGCTAAAAGTGAATTTGAAGCAAGAGGTCTTCATGTTACGCTTGTGAATTCTAAAAAAGAATTTGAGAGCAATATTAAACTTCCTGGAAAAACAAATGATGAGGATAATGATCATAAAGATTCAATTACCGTAGTAAATATACAGAAATTTTCCGAAGAATCAATTACTGAAAAATCTGATTACAATGTTAATGTTCAAAGAGTATATTTTATAGATGAAGCACATAGATCATTTAACCCTTCTGGTTCATTTTTAGCAAATCTTTTTGCTTCAGATAGAAATTCAGTTAAAATTGCTTTAACAGGCACGCCATTGTTAAAAAGAGAAGCAAAAACGAAAGAAATATTTGGGGATTATATCCACAAGTATTACTATAATGAATCCATAGCAGATGGATATACTTTAAGGCTTATACGAGAGGATATAGAAACTACATACAAATCAGACTTGCAAAGTACATTGCAGGAATTAAAAGTCAAACTTGGAGATGTTGCAAAAAATGAAGTTTATGCTCACCCCAAATTTGTTGCTGCAATGGTTAGATATATTACTGCTGATTTTCTTCAGGGAAGATTAAGAATGGACGACTCAATTGGTGCGATGATTGTTTGTGATTCATCAAAGCAGGCAAGAGAACTGTATTCTCAATTAACCGATGAAGGAATTCTTAAAACTGCTCTTGTACTATGCGATGAAGGCACAAAACAGGAACGTGAGGATATTCAGGATGACTTTAAAAAAGGAAACATTGATGTTCTGGTTGTCTACAATATGTTGCTCACAGGATTTGATGCTCCAAGACTTAAGAAAATGTATCTTGCTCGTTTTGTAAAAGCGCATAATCTTTTGCAAACATTAACAAGAGTGAATAGACCATATAAAGACTATCATTATGGTTATGTAGTTGATTTTGTAAATATTGAAAAAGAATTTAATAAAACGAATGAAGAGTATTTTAGAGAATTACAGGAAGATGTAGAAGATAGCCTGGATTTTTATAACGATATCTTTAAATCTCCGGAATCAATCGCAGCAGAACTTGAGGATATTAAAAACAAAGTATTCTTTTATGATACAGACAATATTATCAATTTTATTTCTCAAATTAGTGAAATTAATAGTAAGAAAACACTTGTTGAATTACGTAAAGCTTTAGATAACTACAAAGCTTTATTTAACTTATGTAAGGCTTTCGGATATGAAGAAATACACGATAAATTCGATCTTAAAAGAGCAAAGGAATTATTGTCTGAAGTAAACAAAAGAATAGATGTAGTTAATCTAAAAAAGAGTCTTGCAGATGCAGAAGATTTAAAAGGCATTCTCAATGTAGCTCTTGACCAAATTGATTTTAACTTCAGAAAGATTGGCGAAGAGGAACTTGTCATTGCTGATGAATTTCAAAAAACACTTGAACGGACAAGATATGAATTAAAAGATAGATGTCTTGATCCTAAGGACCCAAAGTATGTTACCTTACTTGAAGAATTGAAAAGAGTATTTGAGAAGAAAAATCTTCAGGATATTGAAGAACTTACTACTGAAGAAATGAAATCCATGATTAATACTCTTGAAAATATTCGTGCTAAAGCAAAAAATCATAATCAAGAAGATCAAATGCTAACCGATAAATATAGAGGCGATGTAAAATTTATGCGTACTCATAAACGTATAAAAGAAACATCCCATCCTATTGGAACAGATTTAACTATATTTGGAATTTTATCATCAGTTAAAGATGAAGTTGACAATAAAATATGTCGCAGTCAGCAAATCATTTCAAACGAAGAGTATTTTCTTCAAACAGTAAGACCAATAATTATGTCTGCCTGTACTAAATCAGGTGTAAGACCAGCGCTTTCTCAAATTGATTATATCAATAAATGCCTTACACAAGAATATTTTGATGAAAGAAATGGAGTAGCTTAATGGATACAGTATCTATTAAAGAAAAAACACTGAATATGATTGATGAACTGAAAGCTGTATGTGGTACATATGGCCTTGGCGGTTCACCAAGTGAATATAAAATTATCACTCAAACTTTTCTATATAAATTTATAAATGATAAATTTTTGCATGATGTTAAACTTATTGATCCAAAGATTGCTAATAGTGAGAATCCAGAGCAAACTCTTATTGAAATGTCAGATGAAGATTACGATTGGCTTATTGCTTCTCTTCCTGCTGACACAGCAAGATTAAAACCAACACAATTTTTATCGTATTTGTTTAATCATCAGGAAGAAAATAATTTTGATAAAACATTTGATTCAACACTTGAAAATATTTCAAATTTAAACAAAGCTATCTTTTCTGTAAAAACAGGTTCAGATAATTCTGATGATAATATAAAACTTTTTGACTCTAATCTTTCTCAAAGTATAGCCGAATCAAGTAAAAGGGCATCGTTTTGTGCTGCACTTATAAATAAAATGGTTAATGCTGGTAGTTTTGAGGAAGTATTTGATCAAAAATATGATTTCTTTGCTACCATATTTGAATATCTCATCAAAGACTATAACAAGGATTTTGGTAAATATGCAGAATATTATACACCACATTCTATCGCTACTATTATTGCTAATATAATGGTGCCGGAAAGCGTACAGAATGTTACAATATATGACCCTGCAGCAGGTTCGGGAACTCTTGTACTTGCTATTGCCCATGCTATAGGAGAAGAAAATTGTCATATTTATACACAGGATATTTCTCAAAAATCAAGTGAATTTATAAGATTAAACCTTATTCTCAATAATCTTGTTCATTCGCTTAACGAAGTGTCTCATGGTGATACCCTCGTATCACCTATGCACTACAATGATTCTAAAACTGCTCTTGCTAAGTTTGATTATATTGTAAGCAATCCTCCATTTAAAACAGATTTTAGTGATACTCGTGATACCTTAGCAGGCGATAATTATAAAGAAAGATTTTGGGCAGGTGTTCCAAAAATTCCAAACAAGAAAAAAGACAGCATGGCCATCTATTTAATGTTTCTTCAGCATATTATTTATTCATTAAATGATTCAGGTAAAGCTGCTGTTGTTGTCCCGACAGGATTTTTAACTGCACAATCAGGAATTGAAAAAACAATTAGAGAAAAATTAGTTGACAATCATTGGCTTAGAGGCGTTATTTCGATGCCTTCAAATATATTTGCCACAACGGGAACAAATGTATCAGTAGTTTTTATTGATAAATCCAAAGATAACACAGATGTTATTTTAATGGATGCCTCAAAACTTGGTAAGAAAGTCAAAGAGGGTAAAAATCAAAAAACTGTTTTAAGCGATGAAGAAATGAACAGAATTGTTGATGTTTTTAATAATCGTAAAGTTGAAGACGATTTCAGCGTTATTGCAACCATTGATGAATTAAAAGAAAAAAATTGTTCATTCAGTGCAGGTCAATATTTTGAAATTAAGATTACATATGTTGATATAACACCAGAAGAATTTCAGCAACAGCTTGCTCAGCATATAGAAACTATTAATGCTCTCACTGCTGAAGGTGCGGAACTCGACAAACAAATTAATAAGCAATTAGCTAAACTAAGAATGCAATAATTCACTAATGTTAGATATGTGCTTTTGTTGTGCTAATGAAATATTAGGTATTTCTAAATTTTCAATAACATTTTTATTAAATGATGGGAAGGCTGATTGACTGCTTTCAGCAATACCACAATAATGTCTAATATTAATTGGTGATGTTAAAAAATAGTATAAAAAAGTTGTATCAATTTTTGTATTCTTTACATTTCTAATTTGGATAAATCCGGATGATGCAACCATATTATTTAAAACATATTTTACATAATAATTATGTTTTAAATTTGGTCTAACAGAAGAAATGAGGATGTCATTTTGCTTTACAATCCTTTGTGCTCTTGATGGATAATTTTTAGTCAAATGTTGTACATTTTCTAATATTCCTGATGTTACAGAAGCGATATCTATATAGTTAATGTAATTATTTGGAATGGTGCATTTATTTTTAGGATTGCATATTGCAACATCTTTTACAATCATAGTAATCTCCTTATGTTTCTCAAGTGTTAGTTATACGAAGTTGATCTTTATAATAAACATTTTCTATTGGAAGATTTTCGAGTATTTTCAATGTTAAAAATTTCGTTTGTGAACCTTGAGATTTGTTTTTTAATTGTTGTAAAGCAGTTTTCAAATTATAATAAATAAAATCAATATTATAATTTTCTTTAGCAGTGACAACATAAGTTCTTTGATATGCGTTAAATTTACCATTATATCTGTTAATGTGAAAATTCCCTTGTGCATTATTACCAGCGACCATAATCGCATTACAATCATAGCAATAAGTATTAATTTTTAATGGTTCTGGTGCACATGTAAAAAATGGATATATGCCATCATTAACCGCATAATTGGAATCTAATTTTCCTGTTGTTATATTGGCAACAGTCTTTAAGTTTGAATTTTTCATCGTAACCACCTATAAGGAGAAAATTTAATGACAGAAATTGTTTCTTTAAAATCAATATGTAACCAAATTGGAGATGGGCTACATGGAACACCTATATATGACAATAATGGAGATTATGCATTCATTAATGGGACAAACTTAGTAAATGGAAAAATACAAATTACCAATTCGACAAAAATGATAAGTAAATATGAAGCGGAAAAGCACTTTAGATATCTTGGAAACAATACGATTTTATTATCAATAAATGGTACATTAGGAAATATTGCTGAGTATAACAAAGAAAAAATTGTTTTAGGTAAAAGTGCATGCTTTATAAATATAAAAGATGATGTGGATAAACAGTTTATTAAATATGTATTACAAGATAAGCCATTCAGGAAATATTTAAAAATTTGTTCAACAGGGTCAACCATAAAAAATATATCACCATCACAAGTCGGTGAATACAAGTTTTTATTACCAAAAAAAGAAATCCAACTTCGTATAACTAACATTCTCGGAAGTCTTGATAAAAAGATAGAAATAAACCAAAAGAAAATAGCTGAATTAGAAGAAACAGCGAAGCTGATTTATGACTATTGGTTCGTTCAATTTGACTTTCTGTTTTTTCAGGGAAAAGTAGATTTTGATTATCGTTATCCTATTGAAAGAACTTATACAACTATGCCAATAAAATTAGCAATGAAAAATGATATATTACTAAGCGTGAGGGCTCCTGTTGGAGATGTTAATATCGCACTTACAGATTGTTGCATAGGTAGAGGCGTTGCTGCGATAAGAGGGATTTATAGCAGTTATACATATTATACCATTAAAAATTTAAAGCCTATATTTGATAAATATAATAATTTTGGAACTACATTTGGTTCAATTAATAAAGATGACTTAAAAAATATAATGGTAGTTCAGGTTCCTGATGATATACAAAAAGAGTTCTATAATACTGTTAATTCGATTGATTTATTGATTGAAAAATTATCTATAGAAAATATAAAATTAATTTGTTTAAGGGATTGGCTATTACCGATGCTTATGAATGGTCAAGTTGAAGTAATTGAATAGACTAAAATAATAAACCTCCTATAATTAATTTGGTGCTATGCACTAATAATTTATAGGAGGTTTAACTTATGGAGTTAAACGAATTCAAAGACTGGTTGAAACAGTCTAACCTGTCAGAAAATACGATTAAATCGTATGCAAAATCAATTGAGCAGTTTTTCTCTTTGTACGATAATATTACAAAGAAAAATTTACTGTCTTACAAAGGCTATTTGCTTGAAAGATACAAACCAAAAACTGTCAACCTGCGATTACAGGCAATTAATCGTTATTTAAGCTTTATCGGTAAAGAAAAATTGAAAATGAAATTTGTTAAAGTTCAACAAAAGAATTTTCTTGAAAATGTTATCAGTGACGCTGATTATAGATTTTTTATTAAGAAATTGAAAAAAGATAATCGTATGAATTGGTATTTTATTGTTCGATATCTCTGTGCAACAGGCGCAAGAATATCTGAGTTAATTCAAATCAAAATTGAAGATGTTGAAGTAGGATATCTTGACATATATGGAAAAGGCGGAAAAATGCGACGATTATACATACCAAAAAAGTTGCGGAATGAAACGCAGAAATGGTTAAGTGAAATGAATTATACAAGTGGTTATTTATTTCTTAATAGATTTGGCGAAAGAATAACTACAAGAGGTATCGCACATCAATTAAAAGTTTTTGCAATAGAATATGGATTAAATCCTGATGTTGTATATCCCCATTCATTTAGACATAGATTTGCAAAGAACTTTTTGGATAAATACAATGATTTGGCTTTACTTGCCGATTTAATGGGACATGAAAGTATTGAAACAACAAGAATTTATCTTCGTAGAACAGCAAATGAGCAACAAGAACTGATTGACAAAATTGTTACTTGGTAAATGAATACTCCCTGCCGAAATGCAGGGAGTTAATTATTCAATAATAACTTGTCCGTTCATAAGCATGGGCAATATCCAATCACGTAATTTGTCAAGTTGTTGATTTTCTTCTATTAGTTTATATTGTTGTTTCTGATTATTTGAAATAAATTCAGCAAATTGATTTTGTAATTCTATTGGGGGAAACCAAGTATAGTACCAATTTATACCATTTAGGTCTAAATGTAATACATTTGTACCTGAAGCAAAATATTTTATGTAATCATGATAATATTCTGTTCTCAATGTCATATATAGATATAAATTATTAATATCAGAACTTATTGACTCGACTTTTGCTATATCAGCTGAAAATGTATATAACTGATTGTCTGAAGGAACAAGTATTGGTGATCCGATTATATCCGCATTTCTTGTCAAATCAGTACATGCAATCAACAAATCATTTTTGTTTAGCATTTCATTTTCTTTTATTTTACCAATAGTGTATTTTAATTCACCATCTCTATAATTTCTGTCTATACCGATGCAGGCTAGATTTATCATTGGGATTCCACTATTAGTCGCAATATCTTTTGAGGTATATGATATTCCGCGTTGGAATCTTATTTTTCCTTTTAATCTACCAATTTCCCAATTCTTTGGAATCTCTCTTTTTAGAACATCGTTATAAACCATTTTACCACCAGAGGATTTATATGGCTTTCCGTTCTCATCAGGAAAGTCAAATTGAACGAACCAATAGTCATAAATCAGCT